>NZ_JBSGVS010000022.1:0-121788 GCF_053608565.1 Streptomyces sp. NPDC055025 | reverse complement strand
GGGACTTGCCGCCGACGCGGCCGATCAGGCGGCGGTGGCGGCCGACGCGGCCGGTGACGCGGCGCGTTCGGCCGCGGGCGCGGGCGCGAACGCGAACCTCGCCGCCGACGCGGCGGTCGAGGCGAGCAACTACGCGGGTCAGTCCAGCGCCGCCGCCGCCGAGGCGCGTGCCGCCGCCGCGGCGACCAGGCGTCACGCCGCCGAGGCGAACCGGGCCGCGTCGGCCGCGGAGGCGCTGGCACGCAAGGCGGCCACGGCGGCACGCGAGGCGCGGGACGCCGCCCGCTCGGCCGCCACGCACGCGAACAACGCGGCGCAGGCCGCCGATGACGCGGCCGAGCACGCCGGTGACGCGGCGCAGGCCGCGACGCGGTCCACCGCGCACGCCAACGCGGCCACCGAGGCCGCCAACACCGCGAGTACCGCCGTGGCCACGGCACAGAAGGTCTACACACTCGCCCGCGAGGTGGAGGCCGAGGAACTTCTCGGACGTACCAACGCGGGTATGGAGCGCGCCCGGGACCAGAAGGAGGCCGACAGCGCCCGCACCGCCGGGCTGGCCGGGCTGGAACAGGCGGTACGGGACCGGGACGCGGAGCGGGAGCGGCTGGTGGCCGAGGCCGCCGAGCCCGGGGCCGATCTCGCGGAGATCGCCGGGCAGGGCCGCGAGCTGGCGGTGCTGGCGATGAGGAACGGCACCGCGTGGGGCCGTGGCGCCGCCGAGGCCGCGCTGGGCGGCCCGGACGAGGTCGTCATCGACTATCTGCGCAACGGCTGGGAGACCGCCGGGCAGCAGGACGACCGGTCCTATGTCGAGCGCCTCGCCGAGGAGAGCGAGGTCGCGGAGGTCCGCGGCGCGGCCGAGACCGCGCTCGACGGCGACGCCGCCACGGTCACCGCGTTCATCGGTGACGGCCAGTACCGGGCGGGTGCCCAGGGCATGCGCGTGGCCATCGCGCAGGTCCTCTCCGGCGCCGGACCGGACGCGGCCGGACCGGAACTGACCGCATCGGGCCGGGCGGCCCTGGACAGCGGTGATCCGAAGAAGTACAGCGCGTTCCTGACCGGTACGCAGTTCACCGCCCGGACCCAGGACGAGCGTGTCAGAGCCGCCCAGCTCATCTCCTCCGCCGGTCCCGAGGTGCGGTCGGCGGCGCGGATCGCGCTGGAGGGCTCGCCGCGGACGCTGCACGCCTTCATCGTCTCGGGCCAGTACACGGCGCAGCGCAAGGACCATCTCACCGCCACCCACGTGGCCCAGGTCCAGAAGCTCATCGCGGACGCCGCGAAGGTCGCGGCCACCGCCCAGCAGAACGCCGCCACCGCCCAGAAGGTCGCGGCCACCGCCCGCAAGGCCGCGGCCGAGGCCAGCGACTGGGCGAAGAAGGCGGACGCGTCGGCGGCCCAGGCCCGGGGATACGCCGACCAGGCCGCCCAGCACGCCAGGGACGCCGAAGCCTCCGCGGCCAGCGCCGCCGCCTCCGCCAGGACCGCCCGCGACGCCGCCGACAGCGCCGACATCGCCGCCGACGACGCGGCGAGGTCGGCGGCGGACGCCACGCTGTCCTCGGAGATGGCCCAGGCGTCGGCGTCCAGCGCGTGGTACTCCGCCGACCAGGCACGCCAGTCCGCGCTCGACGCCGGCAAGGACGCCGAAGCGGCGCTCGCGGCGGCCACCGAGGCGTTCACCATCGCCGTCACCAAGCAGCGGGAGGAGGAGGAAGCACGCCGCAGGGCCGCCGTCGAGGCCAAGCAGAAAGCCGAGAACGACCCGGGAGCACGCGCCCGTGAGATGTACCGCTGCGGCCAGGCCTACATCCCCTGCGACCCGCAGGGCTTCGCCCGCTGGTGCCAGCACAACGAGATCTACTGCGACATCCTCTCCATGGGCGACGAGTTCGGTGCCGCCATGGACGATCTGTGGGGCGTCACCAAGGAACTCACCGGCCTCGGTGAACTCGAAGCCTGCCTCGACAACAAGGACTTCGACTCCTGCTCGGGCCTGGCCACCGATGTCCTCATCGGCGCCAAGCTCAAAGCCCTCGACCGGGCCTTCGACAGCCTGAAGCTGCTCAAGCGCGGCTGCAAGATCCTCAGCAAGTCGGCCGTCGGCGGCACGTCGGCCGTCGGCGGACCGGCCGCCAGGTCCACGGCGGTGTCCGGGTCCACGGCGGCGGGCGGCTCCGTGGTGGCCCTGGCCGCGGACGTACCCTGCCTTGAGCACAATGTCCCCGGCCTTCCCAGGGACAAGTCCAAGATCCCCGATTCCAGTGACTGCGGCGTATGCGCCAAGCGCATCCGGGACAGTCTGGGAGGCGGCGAGATCGTCACCATCAAGCCGGCGGGGCAGCACACCCTCGGCGGCTACCGGAAGCAGGACACCTTCTGGTTCGAACACATCGTGGTCGTGTACAACGGCCGGGTCTACGACGGCTTCACAGGACGAGGCGGTGAGAGCATCGCCGAGTACAAGGCCGAGTGGGACTGGCCCGACGACATCATCTTCGGATTCTAGGAGCCGCGTGGGCGACAGGCAGTTCATCGAACAGCTACGCGCCAGGCCTGGTATGTACGGCTTGACCGGTACGTACCACCCGACAGCCATGCTCCTGCTCGGGTTCGATCTGGCCCGGGACGGCGGCGTGCTGCGGGGCTTCAGGGAGTGGCTCATCGTGCGCAAGGGCGAACGCTCCAGCTTCGTGTGGTATGCGCTCGTGTTCCAGGAGGCACTCCCTGGCATCAGCCTCGGGAACTGGGTACATCTGGAGCCGGAGCAGGACCGGCGGGCTGTGGATCACCTCTTCTCGCTCGTCCTCGAATTCCTGGACATACGGGATGACGCCGAGAAACTGGCGCGTATGTACGCGGAATACCACTCCCTGCGCACGCTGAACGACCAAGCGGACCCAGACGAAGCGGACCCGGACGAAGCGGACTAGAGGAAGTCGGAATCGTTTACGAGGGGGCGTCCCGGGACTTCCGGTGACGTCCCCTCGGTTCCTTTCCGGTCGCCGCCGTGCCCCCGCTCGCCGCCGCTCGCGGGCGCGGTTCCCAGGATCCGTGACATGCCGACCGCGACGACGCAGAAGGCCACCGGGAGGAAGAAGGTGAGGTTCAGCGGGATGAAGCGGGTGAGCGGGCCGATGACGGCGGGGCCGGCGAGCATACCGAGATAGCCGAGGCCCGCGACCCGGGAGACATTGGTTCCCGCGGCGTCCTGGTCGGCGTGGCCCGCGGCGCTGAAGAGCTGGGGGATGCAGCCGGAGAGGCCGATGCCGAAGACCGTCCAGCCGATCAGGGCCAGGGGGATCCACGGGGAGAGCGCGACCGCCGTCAGCCCGGCCGCGCCCAGGGCGGCGCCGTACCGTACGACGGCCACCGGGCCGAAGCGGGCCACCACCCGGTCCGTGAGCAGCCGTCCCACGGTCATGGCCGTGGAGAAGGCGCCGTACGCGAAGGCGGCGGTGGCGGCGGGCGCGTCGAGGACGTCCCGCATCGCCAGCACGCTCCAGTCGTTGGCGACCCCTTCGCAGAGCATCAGCATCAGGGCGAGTGCGGCCAGGGCCCAGATGCGCGGGGGTGTTTTGCCTACGGTGGTCCGGCCCCGCGACGTGTCAGCAGCCGCCTTCCGTCCGTCCGCCGCGTCCCGCCCGTCCGTCGTGTCCTGCCCGTCGGCCGCCTTCCGTCCCTCCGCCGCCTCCCCGGCACCCGCCGGTTCCGGTCGCAGCAGCGCCGGTGCCGCGAGTGCCGTGACGACGACACCGAACACGCTCACCACCCCCAGCGTCGTGGCCGCGCTCCACCCCCAGCTCAGTGTCCGCGCGCCGGCCAGCGCCGCGAGCACCCCGCCCACCGAGAAGAAGGCGTGGAAGGCGGACATCACCGGCCGCCGGTAGCCGCGCTCGACCTGGACGGCGTGCGTGTTCATGCTGACGTCCAGACAGCCGTTGCTGAAACCGAGCAGCAGCAGAGCCGCGCCCAGGGTCCAGGCGTTGACCGCCAGCCCCGGCAGCACCACCACCGCGCTGCACAGCACGGCACTCACCGGTATCACCTTGCGCGCGCCGAACCGGTCGGTGAGCGGCCCGACGAGCTGCATCCCCGCGAAGGCACCGCCGCCGAGCAGCAGCAGGAGCCAGCCGAGCACGGCGTGACCGACCCCCGCCCGGTGCTCCACGACGGGGATATGGACGACCCACACGCCCAGCACGAAGCCGTTGAGGGTGAAGAAGCCGAAGGTGGCCAGCCGGGCGGCGCGCAGCGATCTTTCCAGATCGGGTCTCTCCATACCGGGTCTCTCCATCTCGCCGGGTCTCTCCATGTCGGCGAACATAACAAACAAGCTTGATGTTCGAAAGTCCGTCTATCGAACATTGCTTATGTTCGGCGAAGTGTGTTGAATGACGGGCATGGCAAGCACAGACCGGCTGCGGCGGATCACCGACGCCGTGCGCGAGAGCGGACAACTGAGCGTGGCCGAGCTCGCGGAGCTGACCGGCGCCTCGGAGATGACGGTCCGCCGGGATCTGGAGGTCCTCAGCGACCAGGGCGTTCTGGAGCGCTACCGCGGCGGGGCCAGAAGCCTGCTGCTCCGGGGCGAGGAGCCCCCCTTCGCCCTCCGGGCCCAGGAGGGCACGGAGGCCAAGCGGCGCATCGCCGCCGCCGTCGCGGAACTGATCACCGACGGCGAGTCGGTCGTCATCGACAGCGGCACCACCTGTCTGGAGGTGGCCCGTGCGCTGGAGGACCGCCGGCTGACCGTCATGCCGCTCTCCCTCCACGCCGCCAACGCGCTCACCGGCGCCCCCCGCCTGAAACTGCTGCTGCCCGGCGGCGAACCACGTACGGGGGAACTCGCCCTCACCGGCCCGCTGACCGAGGCCTCGCTCGCCGCGCTGCGTTTCGACACCGCCGTCATCGGCTGCTGCGGACTGACCGCCAAGGACGGTCTGACCGCGTACGACCTGTCCGACGCGGCCGTCAAGCGTGCCGCGATCGCCTCGGCGCGACGGGTCATCGCCGTGGCGGACGCCGCGAAGTTCTCCCGTACCGCGCTCGCCTTCGTCTCACCGGTCTCGGCGCTCCACGCCGTCGTGACCGACGAGGCGGCTCCGGAGGAGGAGACGCGCGCGATGGCCGCGGCGGGTGTGACCGTACGCAAGGTGTGATCCTCCCCGGGTGGTGGGGGAAGGGGCCGACCCACGACAATGGACGCGTGGCGGCCGGCCCGGACCGTGCGGCCGTCATACCCGGCGGGTAGGTGTTCACGTATCCGCCGCCGGTTGACCGATCGAGGAGCGACCATGGCTGGACAGTTCGAGGCGACCACAGAGATCGACAGGCCCGTCGAGGAGGTATTCGCCTTCCTCGCCGCCGGTACGAACGACCCGCAGTTCAGCCCCAGGGTGCAGGCGATCGAGAAGGTCCCGGAGGGGCCCACGGCGGTCGGTACCGTCTTCCGCAGTACGGTCAAGGACGCGGGCATGACGACCAAGCGGGAGATCCGGATCACCGAGCTCGAAGCGCCGCACAAGATCCGCTGGACCGAGACGTCCAAGAACTCCGTCACCTCGGCCGAGGGCGGTTACGACCTGGAGAGCGTCGGCGACGGCAGGACCCGGGTGCGGATCTACAACGTCCTCGAAGGGCACGGCATCGGCAAACTGCTCGTCGGTATCGCCCTGAGCGCCTCCCGCAAGGACGCGCCGGCCTTCGGCGAGCGGATCAAGAAGGCCGCCGAGGCGGCCTGAGTCCGGCCACGTCCTGAGTCCGGCCATGTCCTGCGCCTGGCGCATGTGCTGAGCCCGGCCGCTTTCCGAGCGGAGCCCTCGCACCACGGGCCCCGGGCGGTGTCCACCGCCCGGGGCCCCGGCGTGACGATCACGGGTACGGCCCCCCGCTTGTCTTCGTGTGTGCTCGAACTTCTAGGCCCTGTCCGGTCGATCTTCGTGGATCAGCCCGGGGCGGCTGGTGCGGTGCATCGCAAGGCGGAGGATCGCCCGTGTACTGGACGTACTCGGGCGACTCCGACAACGCGGCGAGGTGCCGTGCCAGGCGTTCCGGGCCCGCGAAGATCGGCCGGACAGGGCCTAGCGTTCCCCGTATGAGCACTCTTGAGAGCAGGACGCTGGGACGCAGCGGTATCACCGTCGGCGCACTCGGATTCGGCTGCTGGGCCATCGGCGGTGAGTGGCAGGACCGCGACGCCAATCCGCTCGGCTGGGGCAAGGTCGACGACGAGGAGTCCGCCGCCGCGCTCCACCGGGCGCTCGATCTCGGCATCACCTTCTTCGACACCGCCGACGTCTACGGCACGGGCCACAGCGAACGCGTACTCGGCCGGGCGGTGCGCGGGCGGCGGGACGAGGTCGTCATCGCGACCAAGTGGGGCAACACCTTCGACGCGGCGACCCGCACCCTGACCGGCACGGACGCGACGCCCGAGTACGCCCGGCGCGCGCTGACCGCGTCGCTGGACCGCCTCGGCACGGACCACATCGACCTCTACCAACTCCACCTCTCCGACGCGCCCCTCGCCCTGGCCGCCGAACTCCGGGACGCCTGCGAGGAGTTCGTACGGGAAGGCCTGATCCGCGCGTACGCCTGGTCCACCGACGACCCCGAGCGGGCGGCGCTGTTCGCCGAGGGGGAGCACTGCGCGGCCGTGCAGCACGCCTGCAATGTGCTGGAGGACGCGCCGGAGATGCTCGCGCTCTGCGCGGAACGCGATCTGGCCAGTGTCAACCGAAGTCCGCTCGCGATGGGACTGCTCACCGGGAAGCACGCGGCCGGAAGCCGGGGCGGGGCCGGTGACATCCGGGCCGTACCGCCCGCGTGGCTGCGGTGGTTCGGCGAGGGCGGGGTCCCGGCGCCCGAGTGGGCGGCGCGGGTGGAGGCCGTACGGTCGGTCCTCACCAGCGACGGCCGCACTCTCGCCCAGGGCGCGCTGGCCTGGCTCTGGGCGCGCGGCCCGCACACGGTGCCGATTCCGGGGTTCCGCTCGGTGGCGCAGGCGGAGGAGAACGCGGGAGCGCGGGCCTACGGGCCCTTGCGGGAGGATCAGCTGGCGGAGATCCGGACGGCGCTGACGGGCGGGTAGGAGCACCTGAAGGAGGTGTGGGCTCGGACGGCCCGCCTGTGATGCGCGGGCCACGAGCGTGGTCGCGGCCCGTTGTGCGCCTCGGTCAGTTCGCCGGGGCGGGGGTGGTGCCGATGTAGCTGGTGAAGGTCGTGAAGGCGTGCGAGGCGACGGTGAGGACCGGACCTTCGGGATTCTTCGAGTCGCGTACGGTCACGGCGGCGGTGCGGGCCGCGATCTCGACGCACTGTCCACCGGTGTCGCCGCTGTAACTCGACTTACGCCACTGTGCCCCCGTCAGATGCGGCTTTCCCCCCACATTGCTCCTTCATCACGCGGGCAATCAGTGCCGCCGAGTCCCTGACGGAGAGCGCGGCGGCCTGAAGCTGATGGTAACGAAGCGCACGTTTCCGGACAGCGTGAGGATCGACCGTCGCGTGCGCTGTCTCGTAGTCCTCGCTGTAGGCGATGTCCGGGGCGTCCTCGGAGCGGAGAAGGACGAAGGAGCCCATCAGGCCCGAGTGTTCTCCGGCCGAGTAGGGCAGGATCTGGATCTGGATCCACTTCGCGTTCCTGAAGGACAGGAGATGGGCGAGCTGGCCCCGCATGACCTCGCGGCCACCGATCGGCCGGGACAGCACCGCTTCGTCCAGTACGACCCAGAGGAGCGGCGGACGCGGGCGGTTGAGAACCAGCTTGCGGTTCATCCGCGCCGCGACCAGCTCCTCGAAGTTGTCCTTGGTCACCGCGCCGAGCACCGCCCGCGCGTACTCCTCCGTCTGCAACAGGCCGTCCACGAGCTGCGTCTGGAACGTGCTGATGTGCGTCGCCTTCGCCTCCATGTCCGCGTACGGCTGGAACCACGGCGGCAGTTGGCTCTTCAGCACCAGCGGCAGCAGCCGTGTGAAGGTGCCTCCCGTACCCAGCGCCGCGTCGACCGACTCCGAGAACTGCCTTGTCGGCAGCTTGTGCGTGGTCTCGACCTGGCCGATCAGCGAGCCCGTGCAGAAGATGATGTCGCCGAGCTGCTTCTGGGTGAGGCCGGCCGCTTCCCGCAGTCGCCGTAGCTCACTGCCGTAGTAGTCGAGAGGGGAAGCGCTCGGGTCCAGTTCGCGCGTGTTCTTCAAAGGAGCCTCCAACGACACGAAGGGTTCTCGATTGGTAGCCCACGGTAGTGGCTCGATTGTGCTCCTGAGCCGGAATCCCGGCAAACCGTGCAACGCGACCGGGTGTTGGCGTCCGGGGGCGGTAAATGCCCACCCGTGCGGGTAGGTTGGGTCCCCCCCCGGTGAGCGGTCGCCCCTCAGCCCCGGCCCACGAGCGGCATCGTCGTCGCCATCACCGTCACGAACTGGACGTTGGCCTCCAGCGGCAGTTCCGCCATGTGCAGCACCGTCCTGGCCACATCGGCCACATCCATCACCGGCTCCACCGCCACTTCGCCGTTCGCCTGCTTCACGCCCCGGCGCATCCGCTCCGTCATATCGGTCGCCGCGTTGCCGATGTCGATCTGGCCGCAGGCGATGCGGTGCCGGCGGCCGTCCAGCGAGAGGGACTTGGTGAGGCCGGTCATACCGTGCTTGGTGGCGGTGTACGCCACCGAGTCGGGCCGGGGCGCGTGCGCGGAGACCGAGCCGTTGTTGATGATCCGGCCGCCCCGCGGGTCCTGCGCCTTCATCAGCCGGAACGCCGCCTGGGCGCAGAGGAACGCGCCGGTGAGGTTCGTGTCCACCACCTTCTGCCAGGCGGACAGGGGGAGATCCTCCAGCGCGATGCCCCCGGGCCCGAACGTGCCCGCGTTGTTGAAGAGCAGGTCGAGCCGTCCGTACCGCTCGCTCACGGCGGCGAACAGGGCCTCCACGTCCGCCGGTTGGGACACGTCCGTACGTACGGTCAGTACCTCGTCCGGTGCGTTGTTCCGTACCTCGCTCCGTACCTCGCCCGGCGTGTCGCCGCCGTCCGCCGCCCTGTTCATCGCCGCCGCTGTCCCCTCCAGCGTCTCGACGCGCCGTCCGGCCAGGGCCACCGACCAGCCCGCGGTGTGCAGGGCCACGGCCACCGCTCTGCCGATACCGGAACCGGCGCCTGTCACCACGGCCGTTCCCCGGTTGGTGTGGGCGGTGTTGGTCTTCCGCATGGCGTCCATGGCCACGCAGCGTACGTGAGGTACAACTTGGCGGAGGCACGCGGATCTCATCGCTCCGCCATGTGCATGTTGTGTACCCGACAACAGGGCGCCTTCGCCTGCGCATGGAATTCCGTGTGACAGCAGCCGTCAGGGGAGGGGCACATGACACCTTTTCACCGCCGGACACTGGGAACGGGACCGCGCGTACCGGCGCGGGGCCTGCCCGTACAGGGAGTACCGGCGCAGGGGACGCGAACGCCGTCGGGAACGGGAACGGGCAGCCACGCGGCCGAATTGAGAGCGGCGGCCGCGCATCTCGGCCGTCGCCGGTTCCTCACCGGTACCGCTGCCGCCGCCGCGCTCGCCTTCGCCGTCAACCTGCCGACCGCGGGCGTCGCGGGCGCCGCGCAGCTGGACGCCAGGAAGATCACCGAGGACCCGTTCACCCTCGGAGTCGCCTCCGGTGACCCGCGTCCCGACGGCGTCCTGCTCTGGACCCGGCTCGCGCCCAGCCCGTACGAGGCGGACAGCGGACTGCCGCCCAACCGGGTCTCCGTACGCTGGGAACTGGCGCACGACGCGCGCTTCACACGGATCGTCAAGCGCGGATCGGCCGACGCGCATCCGGAGTTCCACCACAGCGTGCATGTCGACGTGCCGGGCCTGGGCCCGGACCGGGTGTACTACTTCCGCTTCCGCGTGGGCGAGTGGGTCAGCCCGGTGGGCCGCACCCGTACCGCGCCCGCGCGCGGCGCCCGCATCAGCGAGCTGAAGTTCGCCGCCGTCTCCTGCCAGGCCTACCACGACGGCTACTTCACCGCCTACAAGCATCTCGCGCAGGAGGACCTCGATGTGGTCTTCCACCTCGGCGACTATCTGTACGAGTACGCCGTGAGCGCGGTCGGCGGTGCCCGCAACTACCCCGACATCCAGCTCCCCGCCCACTACAACCGGGAGACGACGACGCTGGAGGACTACCGGCTGCGGTACGGCCTCTACAAATCCGACCCGGATCTGCGGGCCGCGCACGCCGCGCACCCGTTCGTCGTCACCTGGGACGACCACGAGACCGAGAACAACTACGCGGGGGACACGCCCGAGAACGATGTCCCGCCGGAGGAGTTCCTGCTGCGCAGGGCCTCCGCGTACCGCGCGTACTGGGAGAACCAGCCGCTGCGCGTCCCGCAGCGGCCCCAGGGCTCCGACATGAGGCTCTACCGCAGGCTGGACTTCGGGCGGCTCGCCCAGTTCGACATCCTGGACACCCGGCAGTACCGCTCGGACCAGGCGTACGGCGACGGCTGGCAGACGCCGGGCCCCGAGTCCGAGGACCCGTCGCGCACACTGACCGGCGAGGCCCAGGAGCGCTGGCTGCTGGACGGCTGGAAGAAGTCGGCGGCCACCTGGAACGTCGTACCGCAGCAGGTGACCTTCTCGCAGCGCCGCAATCTGACGACCCCGGACTTCAAGCTGTCGATGGATTCGTGGGACGGCTATCCGGCGTCGCGGCAGCGGCTGCTGAAGGGGGCGGAAGCGGCCGGGGTCAAGAACCTCATGGTGCTCACCGGTGATGTGCACACGGCCTACGCGTACGACATCAAGAAGGACTGGGACAACCCGGATTCGCGCACGCTGGGCACGGAGATCGTGGCGACGTCCATCTCCAGCGGCCGGGACGGCTCGGAACGTCCTTCCAACTGGGCCACGTTCATGGAGGCCAACCCCCATATGAGGTTCTACAACGGGCGGCGCGGCTATGTGACCGTGACGCTCGGCGCCAAGCGGGCGCGGGCGGACTTCAGAACGGTGAACGCGGTGACGACGCCCGGCGCTCCGGTCACCACGGCGGCGTCGTTCGTGACCGAGGCGGGCAGGCCGGGTCTCAAGCCCGCCTGACGGGCGGACGCGCGCGGGGTGACCGGACCGATTCGCACGGGTCCCTCCCCGGAGGAGCCGGCACCGGCCTTCCCGGGGGTACCGAGGGCGGTGACGGCTTCCCGGGCGCCGGGGCCGGAGGAGTCGGCACCGGAGGTGTGGGAGCCGCTTCGGCGCCGGGGCCGGTGGCGGGCCCGGGGGCCACGGCCACCGGCGTCAGGCTCCGGCAGCCCGCGCGGCCCTGCCATCCGGCCGCTGTGGATCTTGACCCATTGGCGGGACAACTGCCTTCGGGTGGCCGCGGCGGACCGGTGGCGGCCCTGACGGAGTCCGACAGCGGGACAGCGCTCAGGCCTCGTCTTGACCGTCCGCGGGGAAGCGGACGCCGATACGGTCGCGTACCGCGTCGAGCGTCCGCATCACCGCGAGCGTTCCGTCCAGCGGCACCAGCGGGGACTCCGTCTCGCCCGCGCGCAGACAGCGCATCACCTCGGCCGCCTCGTACTGGAGCCCGTACAGCCCGCCGTCCGCGGTGAACTCCTCGGGCTCGGCGCCGTTCCTGTGCAGGACGAACCGGTCCGCGTGGAAGAAGCCGGACGGCAGCTCGATACGGCCCGCCGTGCCGCTCACGGTCGCCGTCACCGGGGTGCCCGCCGTCAGCGAGCAGGTCAGCAGCGCCGTCGCCCCCGACTCCCAGCCCAGCAGCATCCCGGTGTTGAGATCGACGCCTTCCGGCGAGAGCAGCGCGTCGGCCTGGACGCGGTCGGGCTCGCCCAGCAGGAGCTGCGCGAAGGAGACCGGATAGACGCCGAGGTCGAGCAGGGCGCCGCCGCCGAGGGCCGGGTCGCGCAGCCGGTGGCCGGGGTCGGTGGGGCCGGGGAAGCCGAAGTCGGCCTGGACGGTCCGGATGTCACCGATCGCCCCGTCCCGCACCAGCTCCACCATCCGCCGGATCACGGGGTTGCAGTACGTCCACATCGCCTCCATGAGGAAGAGGCCCCGCTCCCGGGCCAGGGAGACCAGCTCCACCGCCTCCCGGACATTGAGCGTGAACGGCTTCTCGCACAGCACGGGCTTTCCGGCCGCGAGGGCGAGTCCCGCCGCCGTCCGGTGCGCGGAGTGCGGAGTCGCCACATAGACGACGTCCACCTCCGGGTCGGCGACGAGCGCGGACCACTCCCCGTACGCGCGCGGGATGCCGAACCGGCTCGCGAACTCCTTCGCGGACGCGGCACTGCGCGAGGCCACCGCGACGACCTCGGCGTCCGCCAGTTCCCCCACCTCCTCGGTGAATCGCGCCGCGATCCCGCCCGTCGCCAGCACACCCCAGCGCACGGTGTTTCTCCGTGACGTCTGCGATGCCCGCGATGCCTGTGATGTCTGTCCCGTTGTCATAGCTGCCCCAAAAAAAGTGTCGACCGTTCCGGATGAGCTGAGAGCATAGGTAAGGATTCAACGACATGGAGAGACGATGCCGGACGGCGGTCAGACCACCGAAGGACGTACAGGCCACATACCGCCCGAGCAGCGTCGCTCGGCACCGATTCCGGAACAGCGGACCGTTCAGTCGGAACAGCGGACCGTTCCGTCACACGAACGGGTGATTGTTCCCGCACCCGCACCCGCACCCGCGCCCACACTCACACCCGCGCCTGTTCCCGCGCCCGCACCCGCCACCGAACTCGCTCCCGTCGCCGCCGCGCGCCGGGCCGGGCTGCTCGTCACCCTGGTGCTCGGAGGGCTCACCGCGCTGCCCCCGCTCTCCATGGACATGTATCTCCCGGCCCTGCCGGAGGTCACCCGCTCGCTCGGCTCACCCGCCGCGACCGTCCAGATCACCCTCACCGCCTGTCTGGCGGGCATGGCCCTCGGCCAGATCGTCGTGGGACCCATGAGCGACAAATGGGGGCGGCGCAGGCCCCTGCTGCTCGGCATGGTCGTCTATGTCCTCGCCACCGCGATCTGCGCCCTGGCGCCGACCACCGAACTCCTCATCGGCTTCCGTCTGCTGCAAGGTCTCGCGGGCGCGGCGGGCATCGTGATCGCCCGCGCGGTGGTCCGTGATCTGTACGACGGCGAGGAGATGGCCCGCTTCTTCTCCACCCTGATGCTGATCTCCGGGGTCGCGCCGGTCATCGCGCCCGTGATCGGCGGGCAGGTGCTGCGGCTCACGGACTGGCGCGGCATCTTCGTCGTCCTGACGGTGGTCGGCATCGTCCTCACCCTCGTCGTGTGGAAGTGGCTGCACGAGACGCTGCCGCCGGAGCGGCGGCACAGCGGTGGTGTCGGCGCGGCGCTCCACACGATGCGCGGGCTGCTCGCCGACCGGGTCTTCACCGGCTACATGCTGGCGGGCGGTCTCGCCTTCGCCGCGCTGTTCGCCTATGTCGCGGCCTCGCCGTTCGTGGTGCAGGAGATCTACGGCGCCTCGCCGCAGACCTTCAGCCTGCTCTTCGGCGTCAACTCCATCGGTCTGATCGCCGTCGGCCAGATCAACGGCAAGGTGCTGGTCGGACGGGTCAGCATGGACCGGGTGCTGGGCTTCGGGCTGGTGGTCATCACGTTCGCCGCGCTGGCGCTGCTGCTGATGACGTCAGGGGTGTTCGGGGACGTGGGCCTCTTCCCGGTCGCGGCGGGGCTGTTCGTGCTGATGTCCGCGATGGGTCTGGCGATGCCCAACACCAACGCGTCGGCGCTGATGCGCACCCCGCACGCCGCGGGTTCCGCCTCGGCCCTGATCGGTACGTCGTCGTTCCTGATCGGCGCCGTCGCCTCGCCGCTCGTCGGTATCGCGGGCGAGGAGACCGCGGTGCCGATGGCCCTCGTCCAGCTCGTGTGCTCGGTCGGCGCGCTGGGCTGCTTCGTGGGTCTCGTACGGCCCTGGAAGCACCAGCCGCCCATCGAGCGTCCGACCGGCGAGCGTCCGACCGGCGTCTGAGCGTACGAGCGCGGTGCGGCGGGACGCAGGCTCAGCCGTCGCGGTGCGGGTACCCGATCAGATGCGGGGTGTCCTTGCCGTCCGTCCAGCGGAAGAGACCGGCCCCGGCCGTCTCCCCGCTGGGCAGCCGCACATTGGGCGACAGGTCCTCCGGGGTCGCGGTGGTGAGATCCACCAGGACGGGGGTGCCGCCGCCCGCGAGGGCGTCCGTGGTGTTGCGGGCGCTCGACGCGCCGTACGCGGTGCCGTCGTCCCCCACGGTCGTCAGGGTCAGCGGCTGGGTGCCGTCCGGCTCCTCGAAGCAGTACGCGGTCTTCTCCTCCAGATCGAAGGCGAGCCTCCCGGCGATCAGGAAGCGGCCGTCCGGGGAGGCGATGAGCTGAGGGTCCTCGACCGGCGCGATGGCCGGTCTGCGGCACCGCACCTGGGCCACGGCCTTGCCGGTCGCCGCCTCGTGCACCGCCCAGACATCGTGCGTCGCGGCGTCCTTGGCACCCTTCTTCTTGCGCCACTTGGCGAGGATGTAGTCGCGCGCCACGGAGGCCGGCACCCCGGAGGCGGGGTCGGTGTCCTTCGGCGCGACCTTCCGGCTGAACCAGCCGCCGCGCACCCAGAACTCCTTGGCGCCGCTCACCAGCAGCCCTGTGTCGGTGACGGCCCGGACCTCGGTCAGCTTGCGGCAGTCCGGACAGCCCTTGGGGTAACCGAGCGACCCCGGCGGGACCTTGACCACGTCCCCGGTCGCCGGGTCGACGACCGCGCTCACCGCCTTGCCGTCGCTGATCAGAATGCCGGGCCCGGCGGCGCTCACGGTCGGCTCGTCCACCCACGGGACCTCGACCCGCACCCGGGAGCCGTCGTCCGCGCTGTACACATCGAGGGAGACGATGGAGTCCGAGGGGCGCAGCGCGTCCGGATCGATCTTCCCGTAGGACCAGGTGACGAAGTACTCCACATCGTCCTTGGCGACGGAGAGCAGCCGCGGGAAGCGGTCCGGCGCGAAGAGCGGCCGCCAGGGCGCGCCGTCCCAGCCGCGCTTGCCGGTCGAGGGATCGAGCGTACGGATCCGGAACCGGGTGTCGCCGACACGTTCCAGATAGGCGATACGGCTCGTGGCCTCGGCGACCGCGTAATCGGGCGAGGCGTCGTTGATCTCCCAGCCGCGCGCGGTGTCGTACTCCGCGGGAACGGTGAGCCGGTGTGCCGCGAACGAGGTGCTCTTCGGAGGCTTCGCGGGCCGTCCGTCGTCCTTCGCCTTCGGCTTGCCGCCGCAGGTGGCGAGCAGGAGCAGCAGCGCCAGCACGATCACCCCGGACACCAGGGCCAGACGTACGACCCTCTGTCTCATGGTCCCCCCGTGCGAGCGGCTGCCGGACAACGGGCGTCAGCGTAGCAACAGACACACGGCGGCTCGCAGTTCGCTTCCCCATTGCGGTCACGGGCCCGACCGTCGCGGTCACCGGTCACCGCGCGTACGGGCACCGGCCGCCCTCCGTTCGGTCGCCGGTCGCCGGTCGCAGGCACCCGGTCGCCGGGACCCGGCCCCGCGCCCCCGGCGCCCCGCCTCCGGCCACAGCAATAGAATTCGGCGGTGAACGCCACCCTTCCCACCGCCGAGGCCCTGCGTGCCGCGCTCGCCGGGCTGCTCGACGGACTGCCGCCCAGACAGGCCGCCCAGGCCGTCGAGCGGCTGATCGCCAACTACCGGGGCGCGACGCCGACGGACGCGCCGGTGCTGCGTGACCGGTCCGATGTGGCCGCGTACGCCGCGTACCGGATGCCGGCGACCTTCGAGGCCGTACGGGCGGCGCTGGAGGCGCTCGCGGACACCGTGCCCGCCTGGGTGCCCGGCAGCCATGTCGATGTGGGCGGCGGCACCGGCGCGGCGGTCTGGGCGGCGGAGGCGGTCTGGACGGAAGAGGCCCGGACGGAGGCGGCCCGTGCGGAGGCGGCCCCCGCGGACGGTCCGGGAGAGACGGGCGCGGCCGGCGCGGGAAGCGGGCGGGAGGGCGGCCGTACCACCACCGTCCTGGACTGGGCCGAGCCCGCCCTCGCGCTCGGCCGCGAACTGGCCGCCGCCTCCGGCGCCCGCGCGGTACGTACCGCCGACTGGCGGCGCACGCGGATCGGTACGGCGCTGAAGCTGCCGGAGAGCGATCTGGTGACGGTCTCGTACGTACTGAAGGAACTCACCGAGCGGGACCGGGCCGTGCTCGTCGAGGAAACGGCGCGGGCCGCCCAGGCCGTGGTGATCGTGGAGCCCGGGACGCCCGACGGCTATCTGCGGATCATCGAGGCCCGCGACCGGCTGATCGCGGCCGGGCTGCGGATCGCCGCGCCCTGCCCGCACGGTGGCGCCTGCCCGATCGAACGGGGCACGGACTGGTGCCACTTCGCGGCCCGGGTCAGCCGGTCCTCGCTGCACCGGCAGGTGAAGGGCGGCTCGCTGCCGTACGAGGACGAGAAGTTCAGCTATGTGGCGGCGGTGCGCTTCGGGACGCCGTCGCTCCCGGGGCGTTCCGACGACGCGGCCCGTGCCGACCGTGCCCGCGTCGTACGCAAGCCGCAGATCCGCAAGGGACAGGTGCTGCTCGACCTGTGCACCGAGGACGACGGACTGCGCCGGGAAACGGTCACCAAGCGGCACGGCCCGCTCTACCGGGCGGCGCGGGACACGGAGTGGGGCGACACCTGGCCGCCGCCCCACACCGCCGGTCCGGCCGCCGACCCGGCCGCCGGTTCAGAGGCGTAGCTCCTGGGTGCAGCACTTCACACTGCCGCCGCCCTTGAGCAGCTCCCCGAGGTCCAGTCCGATCGGCTCGAACCCCCGCTCGCGCAGCGGCTCGAAGAGCCCGGCCGCCGCCTGCGGCAGCAGTACGTGCCGGCCGTCGCTCACCGCGTTCAGACCGAAGGCCCCCGCGTCCGTGCCGTCGGCGATGAGCGCGTCGGGGAAGAGCCGGGCGAGCACGGCTCTGCTGCCGGGGGAGAAGGCGCCGGGGTAGTACATGATCTCGTCGGTTCCGTCGTCCAGCACACAGAGCGCCGTGTCCAGGTGGTAGTAGCGCGGATCCACCAGATCCAGGCCGATCACCGGGCGGCCGAAGAACTCCTGTGCCTCGTCGTGGGAGAGCGGGCTGGAGCGGAAGCCGCGCCCGGCCAGCAGCCAGGAGGCCGTGACGGCGAAGTCGCCCTCGCCCTCGTTGATGTGCGCGGGCTCGTGGATGTCGATGAAACCGCGGGCGCGGAACCACTCCAGATGCGCCTCGGCCTCGCGGTGCCGCTCCTGATGGGCGAAGCGCGCCCCGAGCACCCGGCCGTCGATGACCGTGGCGCCGTTCGCGGTGAAGACCATGTCGGGCAGACCGGGCAGCGGGTCGAGCAGCGCGACCGTGTGTCCGAGCGCGAGATAGCGGTCCCGGAGGTCCTCCCACTGGGCGAGGGCCACCGGCAGATCGACGGGCTTGGCCGGGTCCATCCAGGGATTGATCGAGTACGTCACCCTGAAGTAGTGCGGCGGGCACATGAGATAGCGGCGGGGCGAGGCGTCACGAGGCAACGGGAGCTCCTCACGGGTGATGAGAGCGGCGGTGTGCACGACGTCGGTGCGCGACGTCCGTGCACGAGGTACGCGCACGACGTATGCGCACGGTGTACGCGCACGACGTATGCGTGTAAAAGTCATATTCCGCTTCGAAGGGCTCGCGCGCTGTGATCCGTTCGAGTGATTCGTGTCCGTGAGGCGTCCTGGGCCCGCCGGGTGATCAGAGACGAAACGTCTCGATTCACCGTTGGTAGATTGACGCCATGGCCGAGACCAGGGGTACCAGCGGGCCCGACTCCGCGCGGCGCAGCGAGCGGTCGCGCCGGGCGATCTACGACGCGGCACTCACGCTGGTGGGCGAGGTCGGTTACGGGCGTACGACCATCGAGGGCATCGCGGCCCGCGCCGGGGTCGGCAAGCAGACGATCTACCGCTGGTGGCCCTCCAAGGGCGCCGTGCTCCTGGAGGCCTTCCTCGATCTCGGGGACCGGGCCGCGCGGGCGGCGGGCGGCGGGGAGGCGGCGTACGAGATCCCCGACACCGGCGATCTGGAGGCCGATCTCAAGGCGGTCCTGCGGGCCACGGTCGACGAGATGAACGACCCCGTGTACGAGGCGCCTTCCCGGGCGCTCGCCGCCGAGGGGATCGCCGACGCGGAACTGGGCGCGGAGTTCGCACGGAAGCTGCTCGAACCCTCGCTCCGGCTCTATGCGCGGCGGCTGGGCGCCGCCCGGGAGGCGGGGGCCGTACGGCGGGAGATCGACCTCGATGTCGCGCTGGAACTGCTGGTCGGTCCCCTCGCGCACCGCTGGCTGCTCCGTACGCTCCCGCTGACGCACGAGTACGCGGACGCAGTGGTCGAGTACGCGCTGTACGGTCTCGCCCCACGTCCCTGAGACCCCACAGCCCTGAGACCCCACGGCCCTGAGACCCCACGGCCGCGAGTCCTGTCCGCGCGCCGCCGGGTGGAGCGCGCCGCCGGGCAGGGGGCGCGGCGGGGGCGCGTGGAGGCATACGGGGCGGGCGGTCCGTGTTCCACCGGCTCCGCCCCGCCGATCCGCCGTCCCATACCCGCACATACACGGCGATGAGCCCCGTGCCGCGGTCCCCGCACACATACCCCGGTGGGGAAGCACGTCCACCCGAGGAGCAGGATGGTGGGACCATGGATATGTCCGCAGGGGCGAGCACGAGGTGTGAGGGGATAGATGGGCGACGATTTCGGCCGCTACCGCGGCACGGAGAGCAGGATTCCCCAGTGGCTGCGCAGGCGTCCCAGGAAGAGCGCCGACGACTCCGCGCTCGCCGGTGACACGGCCGGCCGGGAGGCGCTGCTCCTCGCCGTCGCGGAGGCCGGTATGCCCATCGCACCGGCCGCCCATCCCCTCGGTTTCCGATGTTCCTGCGAGCGGATCGGCTGTCCGACCCCGGCCAGACACCCTCTCTCCTTCGCCTGGCAGACCCAGTCCACGACCGACCGGGCACAGATCGAGCGCTGGGCGCGCAATCAGCCCGAGGCCAACTTCATCACCGCGACCGGCACGGTCCACGATGTGCTGGACGTACCGCTGGAAGCCGGCAGCCGCGCGCTGGAACGGCTGCTGGAGCTGTCCATCGAGGTCGGTCCCGTGGCGGACTCCGGCGAGGACCGGATGCTCTTCTTCACCGCCACCCGGGGCACCCCCGAGGACGAGGACGAGTGGTGGCCCTGTGAACTGGACTGCCACCCCGAGACGATGGACGAGCACCCAGGTCTGCGCTGGCACTGCCGGGGCAGTTATGTGCTCGTACCCCCGGCCCGGCTCCCCGGCGAGCTGAACGTACGGTGGCTGCGCGGCCCGGAGCATCCGCTGCCCGATCCGCTGACCCTGCTGGAGACCCTCACCGACGCGTGCGCGCGGTACGCGGGCGAGAACACGGAACTGGACCACCACGCGGTGGCCTGGCCCCTGGGCCGCTAGGCCGCTGAGACCGCCGGGCCGCTGAGACCGCCGGGGAGCCACGGGGCGGAGGGGAGCCAGGAGCTGCGGGGCCGAGGAGCTAGGACCCCTTCGACGCGGTGACCCCCTGGAGGCGTCCCTCCACCACCACCTCCGGGGCGGCGGCGTCGCTCCCCGGCACCCGTACCGTCTGGCTGGACAGCCACTCCTTGGTGATCGTGTTCTTCACCTCACCGGTCAGCAGCGCCCGCACATCCTCGTTCACCTGGAGCCGGACCCCCTTCGCGGCCGTCTGGCGCTCGAAGAAGCGGGTGGCGAAGAACACCAGCGCGCCGCCGTCCTCCGTACGCAGCCCCAGCGGCGCGAAGTCCCCCTCGGTCACCGGCTGGTCGACGTACTGGGTGGTGAGACCGGGCAGCCGGGCCTTGTCCGCGCGCTCCTTGCGCCATCCGTCGGTGTGCTGTCCCGCCGCGAAGTGCTCGGGCTTGCCGCTCGACAGATACGAGGAGTACTCCTCGCTCAGATCGGCGGGCGCCACCGACACCGATGTGCTGTCCGGCTCCACCGCCTCGCCCCAGCCGTCCTGGTCCGTCCTGAACTCCGGGACCTGGTCGGGGGAGAGGATCGTCAGATAGGCGGCTTCCCAGCGCTTCTCGGGGCCGCCGCGCAGAAAGACCACCAGCCACCGGAAGGACGGGCCGCCGGCCGCGTCGCGGTTGCTCCTGGTGTCCGCGACGAACCAGCGCGGCCAGCCGGCCTTCCTGGGGATCGTGAACTTCGCGTCGGTCAGCTCCAGCGGCTGATGGCCGGGGTTGCCGTCCGGGCTGTTGATGCTCCGGGCCTTGAGACCGGCCTGGTTGATCACACCGAGCGCACCGGTCACATACGCCGCGTCGAGCGCCGGATCGTAGGCCTGGTCCGCCTTGTTGTACGCCTCGGTGAAGTCATCGAGCGCCCGCGCGGCCTCACTCCGCTCCGCCGACGGTACGACCGCCAGCTCCCCGTGCACCGTCACGCACCCGCTCGCCGTCAGCGACAGCACCATCACCGTCGCGAGCCCCGCCGCTGCCCGAATCGGCCTTCCCAGCCTGCTCATCGGTCGCCTTCTGCTTCTGCTCCTGAGACCTCACTGACCGTCCGAACCCTACCGGGGCCAGGAACAGGGCGAGCGTCGGGATCAGATACAGACACCAGACAATGACCTGAAGCACCGTCGGGTCCGGCTGGAAGTTGAACACGCCCTTCAGCAGGGTGCCGTACCAGCTGTCCGGCGGGATCGTCGTGCTGATGTCGAAGGCCTTGTCCGGCAGACCGCCCAGGAAGCGCGCCTCCTGGAGATCGTGGACGCCGTACGCGAGCACACCCGCGGCGACGATCACCAGCATCCCGCCGGTCCAGGTGAAGAACTTGGCCAGATTGATCCTGAGCGCGCCCCGGTAGAAGAGCCAGCCGAGCACCACCGCGCTGGCGATACCGAGCAGCACACCGATCAGCGGCGCGTGGGTGCCGTCCGAGGAGGCACGGACCGACGCCCAGACGAACAGGGCCGTCTCCAGGCCTTCGCGGCCCACCGCCAGAAAGGCCGTGGCCACCAGCGCGCCCGTGCCCATCGCGAGTGCCGCGTCCAGCCGGTCGTGCAGCTCCGACCGCAGATGCCGGGCCGTACGGCGCATCCAGAAGACCATCCAGGTCACCAGCACCACGGCGAGGACCGACAGTGAGCCGCCGAGCGCCTCCTTCGCCTCGAACGTCAGCTCCTGCGAGCCGAATTCGAGCCCGAAGCCGAAGGCCAGCGCCAGGGCCACCGCGACGCCGATACCGATCCAGATGGGACGCAGCGCGTCGCGCCGCTCCGTCTTCACCAGATACGCGACGAGGATGCAGACGACGAGACTGGCCTCAAGGCCCTCGCGCAGACCGATCAGATAGTTTCCGAACACGTCGGAACTCCCTTCCGTGGCTCAGGAGATCAGGGCCCGGCCCCACCAGTCGTCCTTGTCCCGGACGCCCGGCGGGATCGCGAAGACCGCTGAACCCACGTGCTGGATGTACTCGTTGAGCGCGTCGGAGCGCGCCAGGGAGCGCTGTACGGGGATGAAGGCGTCCCGTACGTCACGCTGGTAGGCCAGGAAGAACAGCCCCGCGTCGAGCCGGCCCAGACCGTCCGTGCCGTCCGTGAAGGAGTAGCCGCGCCGCAGCATCCGCACCCCGTGGTGGGAGTCCGGATGCGCCAGCCGTACATGCGACGTGGGCAGCATCGCCCGCAGATCGGGCTTGTCGTGCTCGCGCGCCCTGCCGACCGCCGCGCCCTCGCCCTTGTCCCGGCCGAAGACGTCCTCCTGCTCCTGGAGCGACGTACGGTCCCAGGTCTCGATGCGCATCGAGATCCGGCGGGCGACCAGATAGGAACCGCCCGCCATCCACGCCGGACCGGTCTTCTCCGGCACCCAGACATGCTCGGCCAGCCCGGCCTCGTCGGCGCCGTCGATATTGCTGGTGCCGTCCTTGAAGCCGAAGAGGTTGCGCGGGGTCTGGGCGCCCGGAGTGGTCGACGACGTCTTGCCGAAGCCGAGCTGCGACCAGCGCACCGCGGCCTTCCCGAAGCCGATCCTGGCCAGATTGCGGATGGCGTGCACGGCGACCTGGGGATCGTCCGCACACGCCTGGACACAGAGATCGCCGCCGCCGCGCGCCGGGTCGAGATTGTCGCCGGGGAACTTCGGCAGCTCGACCAGCGCGGCCGGGCGCCGCTCCGCGAGACCGAACCGGTCGTCGGCGAAGAGCGAGGGGCCGAAGCCGATGGTCAGGGTGAGCCGGGACGGCTTGAGACCGAGCGCCTCACCCGTGTCGTCGGGCGGCGCCTCGGCCGGCCCGCCGTACGCGCCCTCGCCCACGGCGTGCCCCGCCGTCATCCGCTCGGCGGCCCGGGTCCAGTCCTTGAGCAGCCGGGCCAGCTCCGCGCGGTCCCCGGTCGTCACATCGAACGCGGCGAAGTGCAGCCGGTCCTGGACGGCGGTGGCGATACCGGCCTGGTGCGTGCCGTGGAAGGGCACCGCCGCACCGGAGTCGGCGGCGGGAGCGGTGGAACCGCCGTCGCGGACGGCCGCCACGGCGCCACCGGCCGCGGCGGCCCCGAGCGCGAGCCCGGCACCGCCCCAGCCGAGCAGCGCACGGCGGGACGGGCTCTTCCCCGGACTCCCGGTCTGCCCGGTCCGCTCGGTCGTCCCGCTCCGCTCGGTCGTCCCGGTCGTCCCGGTCGTCTCGTCTTCTTCTTTGCTGTGTTCGGTGTCCGACATGTCGGAGTCCCTACTTGACGACGGCGGCGGCGAGCTTGGAGAGCGGCTCGGCCAGCGCGTTGACACCGTCCGACAGTTCCTTGCGCTGGGCCTTGCCGACCTTCTCGTACGAGGTGAAGTCGTAGGAGTCCGGGGCGTCCCGGTACTGGTCGAGCAGCGCGCTCAGCGCGGCGAACTGCTTGTCCAGCTCCGTCACCAGCGCCGGGTCGTTCTTCGAGGCGACCGGCTTGAGCAGTTCGTACGACTGCTGCGCGCCCTCGACATTGGCCTTGAAGTCGACCAGGTCGGTGTGGCTGTAGCGCTCCTCCTCACCGGTGACCTTGCCCGAGGCGACCTCGTCGAGCAGCTCCTTGGCGCCGTTCGCCATGGAGGTCGGGGTGATCTCCGCCTTGCCGACGCGCTTCTGCCAGTCGGTCAGGTCCTTGTCGAGCGTGTCGGCGAGCACTGTGGCCTCCGGGCCGAGCTTCTTGTCCGCCCAGAGCGCCTTCTCCAGCCGGTGCCAGCCGGTCCACTCCTGGCCGGGCTCCAGACCGTCGGCGCGTACGTCGACCTTCGGGTCGATGTCACCGAAGGACTCGGCGACCGGCTCGGTGCGCTCCCAGCCGATCCGCGAGGGGGCGTACGCCGCCTTCGCGGCCTCCAGGTCACCGGCGCGCACGGCGTCGGTGAAGGTCTTGACCTTCGGCAGCGTCTCATCGGCCTGCGCCTGGACGTACTTGCGGTAACCGGCGACCGCGGCGTCCATCTCCGGGCTGCGCTCGACGGCCGTACCGCCCGTGACGGTCACCTTCTGGCGGATGCCGTCGCCCTTCATCCCGGGCTTGCAGACGATCTCGTACGAACCGGCCTTCACCTCGGCGGTGACCTTCGCCTTGGTGCCGGGGCCGATGTTCTCGCGCTCGGTGACGATGCGGTCGTCCGGGAAGAGGACATAGACCTCGGTGACCTTGGAGCCCTTGTTCTCGACGGCCAGCTCCACATGGCCCGCGGGGAACTCGTTTTTGGAGATCTCGCAGGCGTCGTCCTTCGCGGTGACCTGGACGGCGCCTTCGCCGCCGGCCTTGGCGTCGCTCTTCTCGGCGCAGCCCGTGACGGCGGTCAGGGCCGCCACCGCGGTGACTGCGGTGGCAACGGAGAGACGGACAGGTCGCATGCGGGGCTCCACGATGGCTGGGACGGGGGAGGGGAGTACGGCTGGAGTACGAGGGTGCTGAGTAGGGAGGTGCTGAGTACGAGGGTGCCGACCACGAGGGTGAGGCGGCCCTAACTTAACTGAGGCTTACCTTGGTCATGTCCATTCGTCCAGTGATCCAGGTCTCAATTCCCCGGCGGGTCGCTCCTGGGATACGGGGAGGTCACAGGGATCTTTCGGTCACCCCATGGGAGGGTCAAGTCCCGGTCATGAAAGCCGCTCCGGCCCGCTTCGGGACGACCAGCGCAACGCCTGTGCGCGGGTGCGGGAACACCTCGACGGGCTGCCGGTAGACACGGCTCAGCAACTCGTCGCCGAACACCTCGGCGGGCGGTCCCTCGGCCGCGACCTCTCCGTCGTGCAGTACGGCGACCCGGTCCGCGTGGGCCGCCGCGAGCCCCAGATCGTGCAGCACGACCACGACGCCGTCACCGGCCGCCGCGCGCTCCCGGCAGATCCGCAGGACCAGTTCCTGGTGGCGCAGATCGAGCGCGGCGGTCGGCTCGTCGAGCAGCAGCAGCGGGGCGCGCTGGGCGAGGACGCGGGCGAGCGCGACACGGGCCCGTTCGCCGCCCGAGAGCGCGGCGAAGGGGCGCCCGGCGAAGGCGGTGACCTCGGTGGCCGCCATCGCCTCCGCGACGGCGGCCCCGTCCTCGTCCTCCGACGGCGTCCCGGCCCAGGGCGCCCGGCCCATCCGTACGACCTCCTCGACCGGGAAGGGGAAGGCGAGCGCGGCGGCCTGGGGCAGTACGGCACGGCGCAGGGCGAGTTCGGGCGCGGACCACTCGTGCGCGGGGCGCCCGTCGATCCGTACCTCGCCCAGGCCGGGCCGCAGATCGGCGGCGAGCGCGGCGAGCAGGGTGGACTTCCCGGCTCCGTTGGGCCCGACGAGCGCGAGCACCTCACCGGCGCGCGCGACGAGCCCGACACCGGCCAGCACCTCGCGCTGCCCGAGCCGGACATGGAGCCCGCGCGCCTCGGCGAGGACCGCGCCGGTTGCGGCGGGCGCGGGCAGGGCGGGTCCGCGTGCGGCGAAGAGACGCCTGAGCCTCATATGTGCCTGCCTCGATTCCGGCGGGATACGGAGATGGTGCGCCACGCGGGGCCGGGTCATGCCCAACCGCCTTGTCTGCGCCGTGTTCTGTGTCGCGCGGGGCCGGCTCATGCCCAACCTCCCTGCCCGCGCCGTGTTCGACGCAGCAGCCAGAAGAAGAAGGGGCTGCCGAAGAGCGCCGTCAGGACGCCCAGGGGGAGTTCCGCCGGGGCGGCGACCGTACGGGCCGCGAGATCGCCCGCGACCAGGACCAGCGCGCCGCCGAGCGCGCTGCCCGGGACCAGGAAGCGGTGTCCTGGACCGTTCGCCATACGCAGCAGATGCGGTACGAGCAGACCCACGAACGTGATGATCCCCGCCACCGCGACCGCCGCCGCCGTGAGCAGCGCCACGGTCAGCACCAGCACGATACGGAGCCGCTCGACATCCACCCCGAGATGGCGGGCGGGCCGCTCGCCGAGCGCGAGGAGGTCCAGCTTCCGCGCGTGGAAGGGCGCCACGGCGAGACCGGCCAGCGCGCACGGCAGTACGGCGAGCACCTTCGGCCAGGTCGCCTGCGCCAGCGAACCGAGCTGCCAGAAGGTGATCTGGGTGATCTGCGCGTTGTCCGCGAAGAAGATGAAGAGCCCGATCAGCGCCCCGGCGAACGCGTTGACCGCGATACCGGTGAGGATCAGCGTGACCACCTCCGTACGGCCGCCCGAGCGGGACAGCGCGTACACCAGCAGTACGGTCGCCAGTCCGGAGACGAACGCGCAGACCGTCACCGTCCAGTTGCCGAAGAAGCTCAGCCCCAGCGCGATGGAGGCCACCGCGCCGACCGCCGCGCCCGACGAGATCCCGATGACCCCCGGTTCGGCGAGGGGATTGCCGAACACACCCTGCGTCAGCGCGCCCGCGCAGCCGAGCGAGGCGCCGACGAGCAGCGCGAGCGCGACGCGGGGCAGCCGGACGTTCCACAGGACGCTCTCGCCCACGCGGTCGAGCGCGGCGCCGCCGAGCCCCGCCCGGTGCTGGACGGAGGAGAGGACATCGCCGAGGGGGATGTCGTACGCGCCGATCCCCGCGGAGAGCAGACAGAGCAGGACCAGCGCCGCGAGCAGCCCGGCGCTCAGCAGGGTGGTGGTGCTCCGAGGGAGCCGCTTCCCGCCGTCCCGCCCGCGCGCGCCGTCCGGGGGCGACGGCCGTTCGCGCGCGGCGGGTGTCGTCGTCACGTCACTTCCCGTTCGCGTAGAGCTGCTCGACGATCGACTTCAGCACTTCGTCGGTGCGCGGACCGTAGTTCAGCAGCACCCCGTCATCGACCGAGACCACCCTGCGGTCCATCCCGGCAGGCGTCTCCGCGACCCCCGGGATCCTCACCAGCCCGTCCGGCCCGCCGACGGATTCGAGCCCCTTGGTCATCACCAGGATCGCGTCCGGCGCGGCCTTCGCCAGTGCCTCGCTCGTGATCGCGGTGAAGTCCTTCCGCAGCCCCGACTCCTTGCCCGCGTCGACCGCGCCGGCCGCCTCCAGCAGGGAACTCGCCCCCGAGTCGGCGCCGCCGAGCAGATAGACGGAGGCCGGGCCGCGCAGATAGAGAAACGCGACCCGCGGCTTCCGGCGGCCCTCGCGCGCCGGAATGTCCTTCTGTACGGCGGCGATCCGCGCGTCCGTACGTTCCTTCAGCCGGGCGCCGGCCGCCTCCACCCCCAGCGCGCCGGCCACCGCGTCGATCCGGGCGTCGACGTCGGCGAGGCTCTTCGCCGGCGCGACGACCACGAGCGGGATGCCCGCGTCCCGTATCTGGCCGATGGCCTCGGCGGGGCCGGTGGTGGTGTCGGCGATGACCAGGGTCGGCTTGAGCGACAGCACACCCTCGGCCGAGACATCGTGCGCCCGGGTCACCAGGGGCAGATCCGCGGCCTGTTCGAAGGTGGCGGTGATGTCGCGTGCCACCACCCGTTCCCCGAGGCCGAGCGTGAAGACGATCTCGCTCAGCGAACCGGTCAGCGGCACGATCCGGTCGGCCGAGGCGATCGTCACCTCACGCCCGTCCGCCGAGTCCACCGTGACCGGCAGTCGCGGCGCCGGTGTGCCCGGGAGGGGTTCGACCCGGTCGGCCGTGGCCGTCGCGGAGGTCTGCCCGCCGCCGGACCTTCCCGTACTGCCGAGGTTGCCGCCACCTGCTCCGTCACCTCCTCCGCCACCGCCACCGCAGCCGGTGACGGTCGCGGTCAGGGCGAGGGCGAGCGCGGGGAGGAGCGCACTCGTCAGACGTGATCTGCGCACGGAGTGCACCGTCCTGTTCGTTCTGTTTGTCATGCCGTGACTTCGGGGTCTGTGATGTTTTGCCGTGGTTCCCGTCGGCGGAAGGGTTCCCGTTCGGGTCGGCTGTAGCTTAGGTTAGCCTTACCTCGCTTGCCAGACCCGGGGATATCTGTATCCGGGTCCGTTCATCTGCCAGGTTCGTTCACTCGTTCGTCCGTTCACCTGTGGGAGTCACTCGATGCTGTCCTTCGGACCGGTGCGCGCTTTCGCCGTCGCGCTTCTTCTGGCGCTGCCGGTGACCCTGCTTCCGGCCGTCGGCGCACAGGCGGCGAGCCGTACGGTGCAGGGCGGCAGACTCGACTGGGGCGTCAAGTCCTCGTTCCTGAGCTATGTCACCGGGCCGATCGCGCACGGCGGCTGGGCGCTGACCGGGGGCGCGGCCACCGTGGGCAGCCGGTTCCGCTTCCACTCGGCCACCGGTTCGTACGACCCGGTCACCGGGGCGTTCCGGGCCGGCTTCTCCGGCGGGGTCCGGTTCACCGGCCATCAGAAGGCCGACGGGACATATGAACTCGATCTCACGATCAGCCGGCCCACCGTGCGGATCTCGGGCGGCGGCGGCACGGTCTACGCCGATATGACCAGCAAGGCGAAGGGGTCCGGCAAGCTCACCAGGGCGGCTCAGGTCCCGCTCGCCTCGCTCGATCTCTCCGGGATCAGCATGGCGGGCGGCGGCAGTCCGGTCGCCCTCGGCAACGTCCCGGCGACCCTCACCCCACAGGGCGCCGTCGCCTTCGCGGGCTACTACACGGCGGGGACCCCCCTCGACCCGGTCAGTCTCTCCGTGGATGTCGCGGCCGGGAAGCCGGCCGGTCCGTCCACGGGCGGGCCCACGACCGGGCCGACGACCGGGCCGTCGGAGAAGAAGCCGGAGAAGAAGCCCGATGAGGGGCGGGCTCCGGGAGGGTTCAGCACGGCGGCCGTCGACTGGGGCGTACGCCGTACGTACCGCGAGTACGTCACCGGCCCCATCGCGAAGGGCACTTGGACCCTGAGCGACGGCGCCCAGGACGGCGGCGCGCTCTTCCGCTTCCCGCGCGGCACGGGCTCGTACGACGCGAGGAAGGGGACGCTCGACGCGGACTTCGCGGGCACCGTCCGCTTCACCGGCACCGGACTCGATCTCACCCTGACCGGGATCGCCGTCAGGGTGAGGGACGGCAAGGGCACGCTCCTCGCCGATGTCACCGACGCGGCCGAGGGCGGCCCGCCCCGGAAGGCGGTGCCCCTGGTCACCTTCGAGGCCGGGGACTTCACCCCGAAGAAGGGCCTCGCCTCGCTCACCGAGGCGCCCGCCACGCTGACGGCACCGGGCGCCGAGACCTTCGGCTCCCTCTACCGGGCGGGCACGGCGATGGATCCCGTCTCGCTGGCCGTCGCCGTCGACGGGAAGGCGCGGCTGCCCGCCCTGCCGGATCTGGGCAGCGACGCCTCGGCGGCGCCGGAGCCGACGGCGCCGGGGACCGCGTCCCCGGACCCCACCGGCCCCGCCGCCGAAGCCGCGTCGTCGTCCACCGCGTCCGCGTCCTCGTCGTCCGCCGGGGCCGGTACGTACACGGCGCTCGGCGCGGGAGCACTCGTCGCGGCGGGACTCGCGGGACTCGCCGTCGTCGTGGTCCGCAGGCGCGGAGGCGCCGCCACGTCCGACGAGCGCTGACCTCCCCCACACAACGCGACGCACCACGCACAACGCACATCGCAGAACGCGACGCACAACGACGCACCACGCACCACGCGACGCACCACGCGTCATGCACCACTCCACCGCACCACACCATCGAGGAGACCATCCACCATGGCAGCCATACGCCGCCCCAGCACACTCGCCGCCGCCATAGCGACGGCGGCAGCACTCGGCGCCTCCGCCTTCGCGATCCCGGCGCTCGCGGCGGGCGCCCCCGCCGCCGTGCCCTACGCCGCGCCCGCCGCTCCCGGCGCGGCCCCAAGGCTGGATCTGAAGGACGGCACCCTGGAATGGGGGCTGAAGGAGTCGTTCCGCAGATATGTGACGGGTATCGCGGGCGGCACCATCTCGGCCACCGACGGCGCCACCCAGGCCGCGGGCAACGGTCCCTTCACCTTCTCCGGCGGGACGGGTACGTACGACCCCGCGACGCACAACGTGACCACGGACTTCGACGGCGCCGTCCGGTTCTCCTCCACGGCCCACGGGTTCGACATCAAGATCGCCGACGTCAAGCTGGTCACGGAGGGCACGGCCGGGGCGATCGAGGCGGACGTCACCCTCAACGGCGCCGCACAGGACGACATCGAGCTCGCCTCGATCGATCTGGCGGGCATCCGCCCGGAGACCGCGAACGGCTCGATGGTCTTCAGGGACATCCCGGCCAAGCTGACCGCCGACGGCGCGAAGGCCTTCAACGGGATGTACGCGGAGGGCACGGAGCTGGACAAGGCGACGCTCGCCGTCGGGTACTCCACGGGCGGCACCCCGACCCCGCCCGTGAGCCCGCCCCCGTCCACCCCGGCCCCCACTCCCAGCACCACCCCGCCCACCGGGCCGCCCACCGGCGAGCCGACCCCGACGCCGACCCCGACCGGCCCGGCCTCCGAGACACCTCCGGCGGCCGAGGACGGCGCGATCGTCGACGGCAATCTCGACTGGGGCGTCAAGGAGTCCTTCCGCTCGTATGTCACGGGCCCGATCGCCAAGGGCAAGGTCGAACTCGGCGACGGGGCAACGCGGTCCGGGGCGGCCTACCGCTTCCCCGAGGGCACCGGTTCCTTCGACGCCGACGGGCAGACGCTCTCCGCGTCCTTCGGCGGTACGGTCCGTTTCCTCGGGCACGAGGAGGCCGGGGAGTATGTCCTGGACCTCGAACTCAGCGGTCTGCGCGTCGAGGTGGCGGACGGCGAGGGCACGCTCGTCGCCGATGTGGCCACCAAGGACCGCGAGACGCACGAGGTCGCCACGTACCAGGACCTGGCCTTCGCCACGCTGGACCTCCCGGGCGGTGAACTGGCCGCCGAGGACGGTGTCGTGACCCTGAGCGCGGTTCCCGCGACCCTCACGGCCGACGGTACGAAGGCGTTCGGCGGGATGTACCCGGCGGGCACGGACCTCGACCGGCTGACGCTCGCCGTGTCACTGGACGACGAGGCGAACCTGCCGGGCGGTACGGGCGGCGGTACGGGCGGTACGGGCGGCACCTCCGGTGGCACAGGGGGCTCGGGCACCGGCTCAGGCACCGTCGGCGGCTCGGGAACGGCGGGCGGCGGTACGGTCGGCGGCTCCGGCTCCCTCGCCTCCACCGGCTCGGACATCCCGACGGGCGCGCTGCTCGGTACGGCGGGCGCGATCGCCGCGGCGGGCGCGGCGGCGGTCCTCGTGGCCAGGCGCCGCGGTATGGCGCTGGAGGAGGAGACGGCGTAGAGGGAGCGGTTCCGTACCGCCGAGGAGGTGAGCGGCACGGACCCGCTTCCGTCGCCGGACCTCCAGACCCACGGGCACGGACCTCCCGGCCCACGGGCACGGACCTCCTGGTCCACGGGCCCCGGACCGCGGTCCACGGCCCCGGACCCCGGTCCGCGCCCTCCGCCGGTGATGCTTGAATGCGCGGGTGACTGACATCGACGTACTCAGCGTCTTCTGCGGTGCCGACGGCCGACACGGCAATACGCTCGGCGTCGTCCGGGAAGGGCGGCACCACCCCGACCGGGCGGCGCGGCAGGCGCTCGCCGCCCGGCTCGGCTACAGCGAGACCGTGTTCGTCGACGATCCCGAGCTCGGTGTGGTCGACATCTACACCCCGGGCCTGCGCCTCCCGTTCGCCGGGCATCCGCTCGTCGGCGCGGCCTGGCTGCTCGATCTGGAGACCGTGAACCCGCCCGCGGGCGAGGTGTGGGTACGTCAGGACGGCGAGTTCACCTGGATCACGGCCCGCCCCGAGTGGGCCCCGCCGCGCACGCTCCGCCAGTACGCCACCGCCGCCGAGGTCGACGCCCTGCCCGCGCCGCCGCCCGGCGAGGGCTGGCTCTACGCCTGGGCCTGGGAGGACGAGGCGGCCGGCCGGGTCAGGGCCCGCGCCTTCCCCCGCCGGGACGACGGCATCGCGGAGGACGAGGCGACCGGCGCGGCGGCCCTGCTGCTCACGGCACAGCTGGGCCGCGCCCTGAACATCACCCAGGGCCGCGGCTCCCAGCTGATCACGGCCCCGGGCCCCGACGGCACGATCGAGATCGGCGGCCGGGTAAGGCTCCTGACGGCCCACTGATCCGGGGCCCACCGAGGCCGTCATCACCCCGATCCCGCGGCGACGATCAGGACGGCGCTCGAACGGGTCCCGCGTACCGCGCCCGAGCCGGGGCGCTCCGCGCCCGGGAGCCCTACGCGCTCAGCGGGAAGTGCGTCCCCAGCTCGCGGAAGACCGCGCCGTTGAAGTCGAACGCGCGCTTGCACTCGTCGACGATCCGCTGCTTCTCCAGATCGTCCGCCGCCACCCGGTCCAGCAGCTCGCGGTAACCCCGCTTGAACGCCGCCGGGTTGGGGATCTCCTCGAAGACATAGAACCGGACGCCGTCGCCCTTGCGGGAGAAGCCCCAGGTCTTCTCCGCCTTGTCGCGGATGATCTGGCCCCCGGAGAGATCGCCGAGATAGCGGGTGTAGTGGTGGGCCACATATCCGCCGGGCCAGACGCGCGCGCACTCCTCGATCCGCGCGGCATACGCGGCGGTGGCGGGCAGCGGGTCGAGGCCCTCGCGCCACCGGGGGCCGCGCAGATGCGCGAGATCGCGCTCCAGCTCGGGCGTACGGGCCAGCTCCGGCTGGATGAAGGGCCCGGCGACCGGGTCCGATCTCAGCGCGTCCACGGCGCCCTCCAGCGCCCGGTACACGAACCAGAGCTGCTCCGTGTAGCGCGTATAGGCGTCCACGCCGAGCCGGCCGCCCAGCAGATCGCTCATGAAGGTCGAGGTCTCCGCCTCGGTGTGCTGTTCGTGCGAGGCGACGCGGATGAGGGTGGAGAAGGGCGTGGCGCTGGCGATTGCGTCCAAGACGGGCCTCCGGAGACCAAAGGGGACGGGAACGGGCGCATGCGCTCGTGGCGGCACGCGCCGCCGCCAGAAGCGATACTCTTACTTAGGCTTACCTAAGTCAACTGGTTCCCGACGTCCTGTCGGTAAAAACGCTACCCCGCCTCAGCGCTACGGCAACCTCACGGAAGAGTGAGGATCTCCGCTCCCGTGTCCGTCACCACCAGCGTGTGTTCGAACTGCGCCGTTCGCTTCCTGTCCTTGGTGACCACGGTCCAGCCGTCGTCCCACATGTCGTGCTCGTAGGTGCCGAGCGTCAGCATCGGCTCGATGGTGAAGGTCATGCCCGGCCGCATGACGGCGGTGGCGTGCGGACTGTCGTAGTGCGGGACGATCAGCCCGGAGTGGAAGGACGAGCTGATCCCGTGGCCGGTGAAGTCCTTGACGACGCCGTAGCCGAACCGCTTGGCGTACGACTCGATCACCCGCCCGATCACATTGATCTGCCGTCCGGGCCGTACGGCCTTGATGGCGCGGTTCAGCGACTCACGGGTCCGCTCCACCAGCAGCCTCGACTCCTCGTCGACATCGCCGCAGAGGTAGGTGGCGTTGTTGTCGCCGTGGACGCCGTTGATGTACGCCGTGACGTCCAGATTCACGATGTCCCCGTCACGGAGCACCGTGGAGTCGGGGATCCCGTGGCAGATCACCTCATTGACCGAGGTGCAGAGCGACTTGGGGAAGCCCCGGTAGCCGAGCGTGGACGGATAGGCCCCGTGGTCGCACATGAACTCGTGCGCGACCCGGTCCAGCTCGTCCGTGGTGACACCGGGCGAGATGTGCTTGGCGGCTTCCTCCATCGCCTGCGCGGCGATCCGCCCCGCGATCCGCATCAGCTCGACCGTCTCGTCGGTCTGCGCCTCGGGCCCGGTGTACGGGGCGGGCGCGGGCTTCCCCACGTACTCGGGGCGCCGGATCTTTCCGGGTACGGAACGGAGGGGGGAGATCTCCCCGGGGATGAGCAGTGACTGGCCAGACATGCCAGCGAGTCTAACCAGCGTGTCCGGGGCACCATGGCGTTCAGAGGAAGGAGCCGACGATGGCCCTGTTCAAGAAGCGTACGGTCGGCAAACCCGGCGAGTGGTACTACTGCCTGCGCCATCAGAAGGTCGAGGAGGGCCCGGAGTGCCGCGCGGCGGACCGCTTCGGCCCGTACGCGACCCCGGAGGAGGCGGCGCACGCGATGGACACCGCGCGGGAGCGGAATCTGGAGTGGGAGACCGACCCGAAGTGGCACGACAAGCCGGACAGCCCGGCGCAGGACTGACGGCGGAGAACCGCCCCGGCGGCCCGGCGCCCCGGCAGTCCCCCGGCCCGGCGGCCCGTCCGCCGGGTGACCGCCCGGCCGGGGCATCGGCGCCCTTACTGGTCCGGGCGGCCGGTGCGGTTGGTCCGGATGCCTGGTCCGGTCGGCCCGTCGGCCCGGGGCCCCGGGCCCCGGCCGTCAGGGCGTCGCGGCCGGGGTCGCTTCCCGTGGCTCTTCCCGGGGCGCGTCCCCCGTGGGCTCCTTCGCCGCGCGGCGGCGTCGCGCGTCCTCGTCCGTGGCCGCGTCGTACGTCACCAGCTTCGGCAGCACGGCCGCCAGCAGGCCCACCGAGACCACACACGCCAGCCCGCCGCCCCAGATCGCGGGACGCGTGCCCGTCCAGCCCGCCATCGCGCCCGCGCGCACCTGGCCCAGTTGGGGGCCGACGCTGTACGAGAGCACCTCGATCCCCGCGAGCCGGCCGCGCAGTTCCTCCGGGATGGTCTGGTTCCAGATGGTCGAACGGCCCAGCCCGCTGAGCATGTCGCCCGCGCCCGCGAACGCCAGGCACACCAGCACCAGCCAGATGTTCGCGAACCACCCCGCCGCCGTGATCGCCAGCCCCCATCCCGCCGCGCCGAACACCACGAACAGCCCGTGCCGCCGTACCCGTGAGGTCCAGCCGCTGGTCAGGGCGAGCACCGCCGAACCGACCGAGCCCGCCGCGTACATCAGTCCCAGCGCCCACTCCGCGTCGAGCTCGTCCGCGAGGAACGGGAAGATCGTGTTCGGGAAGGCGAAGAACATCGCGGCGAGATCGATCGCGTACGTCCCCAGCAGCACCGGTCTGCTCCACGCGTACCGCGCGCCCTCCGCTATGCCCCGCAGGGACGGCTTCTCCGCGTCATGCGCGGCGGGCGCCGCCGACAGCCGCGTACAGAGCAGTACGGAGGCGGCGAACGTCAGGATCGTGAGTCCGTACGCCGTCGCGTGGCCCGCGTACGCGACGACCACACCCGCCAGCGACGGCCCCGCGATCGAGCCGACCTGCCAGCGCACGGCGTTGAGCGCCGCGGCGGCGGTGAGCTGGTCGTGCGGCACGATCCTGGCCATCAGCGAGTCCAGCGCCGGACGCTGGAGCCCGGCCAGCGCGGACACCCCGCCGGCGACGACGTACAGGGGCCAGAGCATCGGCTCCGGCAGCAGCGCGTTCATCAGCAGGACGGCGGCCAGCAGTCCGAGCCCCGCCTCGGTGAGCAGGATGACCTTGCGCCGGTCGACGGCGTCGGCCAGGGCGCCCCCGTACAGCCCGAAGACGACCAGCGGGACCAGCTCGACCAGACCCATGGCGCCGACGGCGAGGGGCGATCCGGTCAGATCCTTGATCTGGAGCGGCAGCGCGATCATCGCCATGAAGCTGCCGACCGTCGTCACCAGCCCCTGCACCCAGAGCAGCCGGAAATCGCGGGAGGAGCGCAGAGGGGAGAGATCCGGCAGGATCGCCGCGATCGCACCGGGCTTCTTGGTCACGAGCGGTCATGCTGCGTGGTGGTGGGCGGGGGTGCAACCGGATTTCACGATGGTGTGACGGTGCTCACCACCGCGCCGGCGGCGGCGCCGTCAACTGGTCCGCCAGCCAGGACAGCCGGTCCCGGAACCGGCGCCGGCCGCGCGCCGTCGGCAGGCTGTTCTCCCCGGCCGCCGCGCTGACCAGATGCTGCACCGTGTCGAGATCCACACCCTGCGCCGTGTCCGGTCCGCCCACCGTCAGCGCGTCGTGCGCCAGCCCCCGCACCTCCGCGTCCCCGCCGTCCAGCGACAGCACCGTCGCCCCGGCCCGCCGCGCGTCGTGCACCCGCTCCAGCAATCCGTCGTCCGGCCGGCGCGGTGCCACGACGAGCAGCGTCTGCCCCCGGCCCGCCGCTTCGAGCCGCCCCAGCCCGACGGCGAGATGCGCGGGATCCTCCGGCCGTACCCGGTGCCGTACGAGCGTGGGATTCAGCTCCGGCTGGCCGGACCACGCCGCCTCGTCCACGAGATGCGCCGCGAGATGCCACGGCTCGTACTCCTCGGTCCCCACCAGCAGCAGCCCACCGCCCTGGGGTACGACGGAGGAGCGCAGGGCCCCCGCGAACCGGCGGGCCGCGGCCGGCCACTCCGTGCCCGCGAGGACCTCACGCAGCAGTGCCACGCGTACGGCGTCCATGGACCGCATCCTGCCGCAGTCCGGCGGGCGGCGCGGCGGATGGCCGGCGGCTCACCCGAACGTGCGCCTTTACCGCCCAGTAGGGTCGGCGTCATGACTTCAACGGACAGCGGCAACACCACCGCCCCCAAGCCCTCCGCCCCCGCGCCCGCGCCCGCCAAGGATCCCTGGGACCTTCCGGACGTCGCCGGGCTCGTCGTCGGAGTGCTCGGCGGTACCGGGGACCAGGGGCGTGGCCTCGCCTACCGGCTCGCGCGGGCCGGACAGAAAGTGATCATCGGATCCCGGGTGGCCGAGCGCGCGGAGACGGCGGCGGCCGGACTCGTCGCCATCGGCGCCGAGGGGATCGAGGGAGCCGACAACGCCGAGTGCGCGCGGCGCAGCGATGTGGTGATCGTCGCCGTGCCGTGGGACGGGCACGCGAAGACACTGGAGGCCCTCAAGGACGAGCTGGCGGGCAAGCTCGTCGTGGACTGCGTCAATCCGCTCGGTTTCGACAAGAAGGGCGCGTACGCCATCACCCCCGAGGAGGGCAGCGCGGCCGAGCAGGCCGCCGCCCTGCTGCCGGATTCGCGGGTGACCGCGGCGTTCCACCATCTCTCCGCCGTGCTGCTCCAGGACCCGGACGTCGAGCGGATCGACACCGATGTGATGGTGCTGGGCGAGGCGCGCGCGGACACGGACATCGTGCAGGCGCTGGCGGGCCGTATCCCGGGTATGCGCGGAGTCTTCGCGGGGCGGCTGCGCAACGCCCACCAGGTGGAGTCCCTGGTGGCCAATCTGATCTCGGTCAACCGCCGTTACAAGGCGCACGCAGGGCTGCGTGTGACGGACGTCTGACGCCCGTCCGGCCGGACGCCCGGCGCTCCTGGGCATGGGGGACACTGAGGAGCGCGGACCGCGGCACCCCGAGAAGCCGCGCCAACCCCGCAAAACCCCGCAGAACCCCGGAAGCCCGGAAAAGTCCCAGGACAGGAGCCGACCCCCATGCCCCGCCTCGCTCTCTACGCCCTCGCCGTCTGCGTCCTGGCCGTCGTCGCGGCGGTGGTCTCGTTCGTCCAGGGGAACTGGCTCGGCATCGTCTGGGTGCTGCTCGCCGGGCTCTCGTCCAACATGGGCTGGTACTACCTGCGCAGGGCGAGGTTCGAGCGGGCGGCGGCCTCCGCGGCCACGACGCCGGCCGCGGAGGCCCCCCGGGGCGTCACGGGCTGACGGGGCCGCAGACGAACTCGTTCCGGGACTCCCAGAAGGTGAAGAGGTTCCGGCCGCAGTACGTGTCCAGCTCGGTCACCCCGAGGCCGCGCAGGACCGCGTCGATCGCGTCGAAGAAGACCGCGTTCACGCTGGGGATGAGGATGATCACGAAGACGGCGAGCAGTCCGAACTGGGCGTACGGCTCGATCTGGCGGCGGATCCGGTACGACAGCCAGGGCTCTATCACGCCGTAGCCGTCCAGCCCCGGCACCGGCAGGGAGTTCAGGATCGCCGCGGTGACCTGGAGCAGCGCGAGGAAGCCGAGCGCGAAGCGGAAGCCGGCCGGCACTCCGGAGAGGGCGCCGAGCCAGAACGGGGCGGTGCAGACGACCGCGAAGAGCACGTTCGTGAGCGGGCCGGCCGCGGAGATCAGACTGTGCTTCCAGCGGCCCTGGATACGGTTCCGCTCGATGAAGACCGCGCCGCCCGGCAGACCGATGCCGCCCATGATCACAAAGATCACCGGCAGGACGATGCTCAGCATGCCATGGGTGTATTTGAGCGGGTTGAGCGTCAGATACCCCTTCGCGCCGATGGAGATGTCCCCGCCGTGGAGCGCGGTGCGGGCGTGCGCGTACTCGTGCGTGCAGAGCGAGACGACCCAGGCGCCCGTGACGAACAGGAAGACGGCGATCCGGACGTCCGCCGCGAAGTCCGTCCAGACGGCCCAGCCCGCGACGGCCGTGACGGCGGCGATGCCCAGGAACACCGGGGAGATGCGCCGGTCGCTGGGGCGTGAGGTGGCGGTGGTCATGGGCGGGGCTCCCCGGGAGGGTGGTGTCGGCGGTCGGGCCTGCCCGACCGTACAGCGGCCGTGGCCGCCGCGTCTCCGTGGCCGCCGCGTCGAAAACGTCCCGCCCGCCGGTCCGAGTTCCGGAGGGACCGGATCGGTGTCGCGGACGGGCGGTCTACGGGCGGTCCGCGGTGGCGCGGGCGTACCGCCCGGGATGTGTGAATCGGCACATGGGCACGCGAACCGGGGCGCGGGGCGACCGACCGGGCGGCGTCACGGACAATGGGCGGATGCGCTACCGCGTTCTCGGCACCACTCGGGCACTGCACGACGACGGCACGGCCGTCGCCCTCGGTGGCGCGCGGCTGCGTGCGCTGCTCACGGTTCTCGCGCTGCGGCCGGGACACACGGTGACGGCGGGAACGCTCGTCGCCGAGGTCTGGGACGGCGATCCGCCCGCCGACGCGGTGGGGGCGCTCCAGGCGCTGATCGGGCGGCTGCGGCGGGCGCTCGGGCCCGCGGCGGTCCTGTCGGCGGACGGCGGATACCGGCTGTGCGCGGACGAGGACGACGTGGACCTGCACCGCTTCGGCCGGCTGGCGGCGGAGGGTGCGCGGGCGCTGGAGGAGGGCGACGCGGCCAAGGCGGCCGGCCTCCTCGACGACGCGCTCGCACTCTGGCGCGGTCCGGTGCTGGCCGACCTCCCGGACCGCGGGTCCGAGGCGGCCCGCTGGGAGAGCCGCCGTCTGGCGGCCCGCAGGGCCCGGCTCACGGCCGTGCTCGCCCTGGGCCGCGCGGAGGAGACACTGCCCGAACTGGCCGCGCTCTGCGGAGAGTTCCCCCTGGACGAACCTCTCCAGTCCCTCCGTATCCGGGCCCTGCGTGACGCCTCGCGTCCCGCTGAGGCGCTGGCGGCGTACGAAGGTGTCCGCCGCGCGCTGGCCGGCCGCCTGGGCACGACCCCGGGCCCGGAACTCCGCGCACTGCACGAGGAGTTGCTTCACGCGGACGGTTCCGACGGCGGGACCGGGGGCGCGGACGGCGCGGAGGCGGACGGCAGGGGGACCGGCGGTAGGGGATCGGACCGTACGGAGGCGGGCGGTACGGGAGCGGGCGCCGCGGGAGCGCGCGGTACGGGAGCGGACGGCGCGGGCCGGGCGGCGGACCCGCGCGGCAGGGCGCAGGGCAATCTGCGGGCGCGGCTGACCAGTTTCGTGGGCCGGGAAGGCGATATCGAGGCGATCCGCGCGGACCTCGGGCGGGCCCGGCTGGTGACGCTGCTGGGGCCGGGCGGGGCCGGGAAGACCCGGCTCTCGCAGGAGGCCGCCGAGCGGGTGGCCGAGGACTGGCCCGACGGCGTGTGGCTCGCCGAACTGGCGCCGGTGGACGATCCCGGGACCGTTCCCGAGGCTGTCCTGACCGCGCTCGGGGCGCGGGAGACCGTGCTGCGCGGGGCCGGCGGCGAGGAACTGCGGGCGGCGGACCGACAGGGCGGCGAGCCGCTGGTACGGCTGGCCGAGCACTGCGCGCGGCGGCGCATGCTGCTGCTGCTCGACAACTGCGAACATGTCGTGGAGGCCGCCGCGACCCTGGCCGAGACCCTGCTCACGCGCTGCCCCGGGCTGCGCGTACTCGCCACCAGCCGTGAGCCGTTGGGGGTGCCGGGTGAGGTGGTGCGCCCGGTGGAGCCGTTGCCGCCGGATCCGGCCCACCGGCTGTTCGCGGAGCGGGGGCGTGCGGTGCTGCCGGGGTTCGACCCGGACGGCGACCCGGTGGCGGTGGCGGAGATCTGCCGCCGCCTGGACGGGCTGCCGCTGGCCATCGAGCTGGCGGCGGCAAGGCTACGCATGCTGACGCCACGTCAGATCGCGGACCGTCTGGACGACCGGTTCCGGCTGCTGACGAGCGGGAGCAGGACCGTACTGCCACGCCAGCAGACCCTGCGCGCCGTCGTCGACTGGTCCTGGGACCTCCTCACCGCCCCCGAACGCGCCGTACTGCGCCGGCTGTCCGTCTTCGCGGGCGGCTGCGCCCTGACGGCCGCGGAGTCGGTCTGCGCGGACGACACGACGCCGCCGGGTGCCGCCACGCGGCCGGACCCCCCGGCGGTTGACGCGGCACGGCCCCACTTCGCACCGGCCGCGCATGACCCCGCGTCAGCCGGACATGACCCCGCGTCAGGGGCGGCCGGGCCGACGGAGGCGAAGCCCGTTCCCGGCGCTGTCCCCGGCGCCGTCCTCGTGGACGACACGGCCCCCGTCGCGGCGACGGACGGCACCGTGTCGCCGCAGGCCTCCCCCGGGACGGTCCCGGCCGGCGCCGCGCACGCCGTCGGCCCCGCGCACGCCGTCCTCTCCCACGACGTCGCCGGGATCCTCGGCTCGCTCATCGACAAGTCCCTTGTCGTCGCCGCGCCCTCGCCGGACGGCGACATGCGCTACCGGCTGCTGGAGACCGTCGCCGAGTACACCGCGGAGCGGCTCGACCAGGCCGGTGAGCGCGCCGGCGTCGAGCGGCGGCATCTCGTCCACTACCGGGAACTGGCCCGCACCACCGACCCCCTGCTGCGCGGCCGTGGGCAGCGCGCGGGGATGGCCCTGCTGCGACTGGAGTACGAGAATCTGCGTACCGCGCTCCGCCGCGCCCACGCCGCCCGCGACGAGCACGAGATGCTCTGTCTCGTCCTCTCCCTCGGCTGGTTCTGGCAGGTGCTCGATCTGCGCGCCGACGCCCGGCAGTGGGCGCGGGCCGCCGCGGTCCTCGGTCCCGATCCGTTCGCCCCTCCCGTCGCCCCGTCCCCGCCCCTCCCGCGGCGCTGCACGGACACACCGCCGCCCATGACCCCGGAACTGCTCCAGGAGGCCAGACGCGAGGTACGGCTGATCGAAGTGATCACCATGGACCATGTGGCCGAGGACTGGACCACTCCCGAACGGCTCGGCTGGCTGGACCGGGTGGTCGCCGCCTACGGTCCCGGCCTGCCGCAGACCTGCCGCTTCCCCGGCACCATGACCTTCTTCGCCGTCGTGCTCAGCGGTAACGCCGACCGGCTGTACACGGCCCTCGACGAGACCGTACGGGCCTGTGAGGGGTTCGGTTACGAGTGGGAGCTGGCCGGTCTGCTCCATCTGCGGGCCAATGTCCTGGCCAACCGCAGCGTCTCGGCGGCCGACGCGAGCCGTGACGCCGACCGCAGCCTGGAGATCTACGACCGGCTCGGCGACACCTGGGGCGCCGCCGAGGCGCTCTCCGCCCGGGGCGAGGCCAGGGAGAGACGTGGTGAGTACGCACTCGCCGCCGAGGACTACACGGCCGCCATCCGCCATGCCGAGGGGCTCGGCGCACAGAGCCAGGTCGCCCTGCTCCGTTCCCGCTTCGCGCAGACCATGGTGGAGATGGGCCGGGGCGAGGAAGGCGAACGCATCCTCCGCGACGTACTCGCCCAGGGCCGTGAGGTGGCCCATGAGGTGATTCCGTTCGTCCGGCTCTTCCTCGCGATGTGGCTGGGCCGTACCGGACGGGTCGCCGAGGCGCGGGAGCAACTGGATCCGCTGCGGGAGAACTTCCACAACGGCCCCCTGGACATCTTCGAAGGCTTCGTGAAGGGCGCCCTCGCCTCGCTGGACTGCGCCGAGGGCCACTGGGCGCCGGCGCTGGACGCCTCCCGGGACGCCCTGGAGAAGTCGCTCTCCCCGGTCTCCCGGATGGTCGCGCCGGAGATGGCCGCGGTCCATATGCTCACGACCGCCTGGGCACTCGCGGGACCGGTCCGCCCCGGCGCCGACCGCCGGTCGTACGAGCGGGCACGCCTCGCGGCCCGGCTCATCGGCGCGTACGAAGGGCTCCTGCCACCCGGGCACGTCAGAGCCTCCGCGGAGCGGGAGCTGCTGACGAACGCGCGCACGGCCGTGACGGCCGCCCTCGGTGACACCGCGTTCGCGGCGGCCCGCGCCGAGGGCGACGATCTCACCATCGAGGAGGCCGTCACCCTCGTACGCTCCGTCTGACCGGCCGCTCTGTCCGACCAGCCGGTCCGTCCGTCCGGCCGGCGGGTCCGTCAGAGCGGCCCGTTCCCGGGGGCCGGACGGCCGTGCCCCCGTCCTCAGGACTTTTTGCGGAACTTCGCCACCGCCAGCGGAGCCGTCACCACCGTGATCCCCACCGCCCACGCCAGCGTCACCCACACCGAGTCCGCGACCGGACCGCCGTTGATCAGACCCCGCGCCGCGTCCGCCAGATTGGAGAGCGGGTTGTAGTCGGTGAAGGTCTGGAGCCAGCCCGGCATCGTGGACGGCGGCGCGAAGATCGACGAACCGAACTGCAAGGGCATCAGCACGAGCATGGCCACCCCCTGGACCGCCTGTGCCGTCTTCATCGTCAGACCGAGCAGGATGAAGATCCACATCAGCGAGGCACCGAACGCCAGGGAGAGCCCCACGGCCCCGGCCAGCTCCACCACCGATGTCTTGATCTCCATGCCGAGCAGAAAGCCCATGCCGAGCAGAATCGCGGTGGCGACCAGCATCCGGCCGATCTCGACGACGATCTTCGCGATCAGTACGGACGACCGGGCTATCGGCATCGTGCGGAACCGGTCCATGACCCCCTTGCGGAAGTCGTCGTTCATCCCCGTGCCGACGGCCATCGCGATGTTCATGCCCATCATCGCCATCAGACCGGGGATCACATAGTTCACATAGGAGTCCCGGCTGCCGCCGAGGCTCGCGCCGACCGAGCCGCCGAAGACATACACGAACAGCAGCGTGAAGATGACCGGCATCAGCAGGACGTCGAACATCGACTCCGGATCCTGCTTGATCTGGAGGGCGTTACGGCGCACCAGCGCGCCGATGTGCCGGAGATTGGCGCGCAGGCCGATCCGGCCCTCGCCGGCCTGGACCGGGGCCGGCACGGGCGTCCGCCCGGGGGCGGAGGTGGGCAGTGTGGTCGTGCTCATACCGGGATCTCCTCGGGTGCGTTGTCGGACACGGAGGTCTTCTGGCCGGTGATCGCCAGGAACACCTCGTCCAGGCTGGGCAGATGGGTGCCGATATGGGCGATACCGAAGCCGCGCTCGCCCAGCAGGCCGACGACCGCGGTGAGCTGCTCGTCGCTCAGGATCGGTACGTACAGCAGTCCCTCGTCCGGGACGGCCTGGGTGCCGGAGACCCCGTCGAGCCCGGTCTCGGCGATCGCCCGCGCCATCGCGGGGAGTTGCCCGGGATCCGCCGGCCGGATCTGGAGCGTGCGGCCCCCGACCTTGGCCTTCAGCTCGTTCACCCCGCCGCTGGCGATGACCCGGCCGCGGTCGATCACCGTCAGCTCGCTCGCGAGCTGCTCGGCCTCCTCCATGTACTGGGTGGTGAGCAGGACGGTGGCCCCCTCGGCGACCATCCGCTGCACCTCGTCCCAGACCTCGTTACGGGTACGGGGGTCGAGCCCGGTCGTCGGCTCGTCCAGATAGAGCACCGACGGCCGGCCGATCATCGAGGCGGCCAGGTCGAGCCGGCGGCGCATACCGCCCGAGTACTGCATCGCGGGCTTCTTCGCCGCGTCGGTGAGGGAGAAGCGCTCCAGCAGTTCGTCGGAGCGGCGGCGGGCGTCCTTGCGGGAGAGATCGAGGAGCCGGGCGATCATATAGAGGTTCTCCCAGCCGGAGAGCTTCTCGTCGACCGAGGCGTACTGGCCGGTGAGGCCGATCGTGCGGCGCAACTGGCGGGGCTGGCGCAGCACGTCGTACCCGGCGACCACGGCGGTCCCGGCGTCCGGCTGGACGAGCGTGGAGAGAATACGGACGAGCGTCGTCTTGCCGGCGCCATTGGGTCCGAGCACGCCGAGGACGGTGCCCTCGCGCACATCGAGGTCGACTCCGTCGAGTGCCCGGGTGCCCTGCGGCCCGCCGTACTGCTTGACCAGCCCCCGCACCTCGACGGCGTTGCCCGAGCGGCCGCCGTTGGGGTTCTTGTCGATTCGTGTCATGCCACCAGTGGACCAGCCGCCACCGACAATCCACCGACAAGCCGCCGACAGGGAACCGACGGGAGCCCGACAGCCGTACGTGAGACCCGCATGCGACAGCCCGCCGACGGGGGATGATCGGCGGGCTGTCGCTCGTGCGGGCAGTGGCTTCAAGGGCGTGCCGTGCTTCGCGCGTGTGCCGTGCGCCCGGAGCGGGGCGGGCTCGGAAGCGTGTGCCGCGAGTCGGGCCCCGTGCTCAGGGTGCCCGCTCTCCACGCGTCCCGGACCGGCCCTAGGGCCTCTCGTTTGGATCTTGCTGGGCTCAGCCAGACCCAAACGAAAGACCCTAGTGGAAGGTGTGCTCTTCCTGAGGGAACGTTCCGCCAATGACCTCGTCGGCGAACTCCCTCGCCGCGTCACCGAGCGTCCGGCGGAGATTCGCGTACTGCTTGGTGAAGCGCGGCACCTTGCCGCTCGTCAGCCCGACCATGTCCGTGTACACCAGCACCTGCGCGTCCGTCTCGGCGCCCGCGCCGATACCGATCGTCGGGATGTGCAGGATCCGGGTGACCTCGGCGGCCAGTTCGGCCGGGACCAGTTCGAGCACGACCGCGAAGGCGCCCGCGTCCTGCACCGCCTTGGCGTCGCGGAGGAGCTGCTGGGCGGCCTCCTCGCCGCGGCCCTGCACCCGGTATCCCAGGGTGTTGACCGACTGCGGGGTCAGCCCGATGTGTCCCATCACCGGGATACCCGCCTGCACCAGCAGCTCGATCTGGGTGTGCGAGCGCTCGCCGCCCTCCAGCTTGACGGCGCCGACGCCCGCGTCCTTCACCAGCCGGGTGGCGCTGCGCAGGGCCTGGACGGGCCCTTCCTGGTACGAGCCGAACGGGAGGTCGCCGACGACCAGGGCCCGCTTGGTGCCCCGTACGACGGCGGCGGAGAGCATCGTCATCTCGTCCAGCGTGACGGGCACCGTGGTCTCGTAGCCGAGGTGGACATTGCCCATGGAGTCGCCCACGAGCAGCACGGGGATACCCGCCTCGTCGAAGACGGAGGCCGTCATGGCGTCGTAGGCGGTGAGCATCGGCCACTTCTCGCCGCGCTCCTTGGCCGCCGCGATGTCGTGGACGGTGATACGGCGGGAGCTCGTGCCGCCGTACAGCGCCTTGGTGTTGTCCGCCCTCGCGCCGCCGGCGCCGCTGTCGCCGCTCCCGCTGCCGACGGCGTGGCTTCCCGCGGGGGGCTTCTGAGCAGCCTGAAGAGTCATGGCCGATCGCCCTTTCGTCATCTCGAGGCACCCTGACGGTGTCCCCGGACCGCAACCATGGTGGCATCCCGAGGCCATGCTCGGGAAGTGGGTCCTCGCACCGGCCCCACACACCTCATACGCACCGGCCCCACGCGCCCCGCGCACACCCCGCGCGCACCGGTCGGACGCCTACCGGCGGTCGGCAGGCGCCGCCGGTAAAGATTTTCCAATACGAGACGGTCTCGTATCGAAATCGGTCTAGCCTGTGCGTCATGTCCACACCGTCCGGCGCCCCGGTCGCCGCACCCCGCATACCCGAAGCCGTTCACCGCCGCCGCTGGGCGATCCTGTGCGTGCTCATGTTCAGCCTGCTCATCGTCGTTCTGGACAACTCGATCCTGAACGTGGCGGTCAAGACGATCGCCGCCCCCGAACCCACCGGCATCGGAGCCACCCAGAGCGAGCTGGAGTGGGCGATCAACTCCTACACGCTCGTCTTCGCCGGACTGCTCTTCACCTCGGGCCTGCTCGGTGACCGTATCGGCCGCAAGAAGGTACTGCTCTTCGGCATCTTCGTCTTCGGGGCGGGCTCGGCGCTCGCCGCCCTGTCCGGGTCGCCGGCCGAACTGATCGGCTACCGCGCCCTGATGGGCTTCGGCGCCGCTTTTGTGATGCCTGCCACTCTCGCCGTTCTGATGAACGTCTTCGAGCGCGACGAGCAGCCCAAGGCCATCGGCATCTGGGCGGGCAGCGTGGGCCTGGGCATAGCCATCGGCCCGATAACCGGCGGACTGCTGCTCGAACACTTCTGGTGGGGCTCCATCTTCCTGGTCAACGTCCCCGTGGCCGTCGTCGCGCTGATCGCGATGGTGCTGCTGGTGCCGGACTCCAGGGACCCCGCCCCCGGCCGGGTCGACCCCCTGGGTGTCGCGCTCTCCATCGTCGGACTGGTCCTGCTGGTCTACGGCATCATCCGCGGCGGCGAACTGGCCGACTTCACCGACGTCTCGGTACTTCTGCCGCTGCTCGGCGGTGTCGCCGTACTGGCCGCCTTCGTCTGGCACGAGAAGCGCAGCAGCCATCCGGCCATCGACATCTCGTACTTCAAGAAGCCGGCCTTCGCCGCCGCCGTCGCCGCCATCGCGCTGGTCTTCTTCGCGCTGATGGGTGTGACGTTCTTCTCCGCCTTCTATCTCCAGAGCGTGCGCGGCTACAGCGCGCTCCAGTCGGGACTGCTGATCGTGCCGCTGGCCGCCGCTCAGATGATCTTCGCGCCACGGGCCCGGCTGATCGTGGACCGGTTCGGCGCCCGCGCGGTCTGCACGGGCGGCATGCTGCTGGTCGCGGGCGGTCTCGCGGCGTTCGCGTTCTTCGGCGAGAGCACCCCGGTCTGGGTGCTGTGCCTGGTGTTCTTCGTCCAGGGCACCGGAATGGCGCACATCATGCCGCCGGTGACCGTCGCGGTGATGCAGGCGCTGCCCCGCGAGAAGGCCGGCTCCGGCTCCGCGATCAACAACACCTTCCGGCAGGTCGGCGGGGCCCTCGGGGTCGCCGTCCTCGGTTCCGTGCTCTCCGCGACCTACCGGGGCGGGATCGAGGGACACCTCGGCGCCGTTCCGGCCGGCGCGCGGGACGCGGCGGGGGAGTCGATCGAGGCGACCCTCGGAGTCGCGGAGAAGATGGGCACGGCCGGCGATCCGCTGATCGGCTCGGCGTACGACGCGTTCCTCCACGCCATGCATGTCACGGCCATCGGCTCGGCGTTGGTCGCGCTGATCGGCACCGCGGTGGTCGCGCTCTTCCTGCCGGGACGGCCGCCGGCGCGGAAGCTCGCGGGGAGCGACGAGACGCCCGCTCCCGCCGCCGCTGTCGGCACCCCCCGGGGCTGACCGGCGGTCCGGTCGAGCGGGCGTCAGGGCGGCCGTCACCGGCGGGCGCGCCGTCGTGATGTACGAGAATCAGGGCGGCGCGAGTACGGCCGTACAGGGCCGGCGCTACGACGGAATGGCGGACGGACGGACGGAACGGCCGGCGGGGCCGACGGAAGGCGGAACAGCGTGCTGGACCAGGATCACGAGAAGGAACACCGCCGCGGCAGGCCACGCAGCGAGGCGGCCGAACGGGCGATCCTGGAAGCCGTCGTGAAACTGCTGGAGGAGGGTGTGCCCCTGGGCACCCTCTCCATCGAACGCATCGCCCGTACGGCCGGCGTCGGCAAGGCCACCATCTACCGGCGCTGGCAGGGCAAGGAGGAGCTGTTCGTCGACGTCCTGCGCGAGATCGAGCCGCCCGACGCCCCCCTGCCCGGCACCTCGGCCCTCGACGATCTCCGCGTGATGCTGGAGTCGATGCGCAGGCGCGGGCTCGCCCAGCGCTCCTCGGCCCTGCTGCACAACGTCGCCGTGCAGATGAAGAGCCAGCCCCGGCTGTGGGAGGAGTATCACAGGACCGTGGTGGAACCCCGGCGCAGGGTCACGATGGGCGTGATCGCCCGTGGGGTCGCCTCCGGGGAACTGCGGGACGATCTCGATGTCGCGCTGCTGCACGACATGCTGATCGGTCCCATGCTGCTCCGTACGCTGCACCGGCCCGGCGCGCCGCTGGACGAGGATCTCGCCGAGCGGATCATCCGTACGGCGCTCCAGGGTCTGAGCCCGCGCCCGCCGGGTCCCTGACGCGGAGCCACGTGTCCGAAGGCGCGTCCAGAGCCGTGTGCCCTGTGCATGCGCCCTGCGTCACGCGTTCGAAAGCATGTCCGAAAGTGCGTCCGGGGCGGGACTCCGAGGCGCGCGTCCCGCCGCGGGGAGGGGCGCGCGGGACCGATTCCCCGTACCGTACGGGAAGCGGAATCGCCCGTACGGTGGATGGCGGACAGTGGATTCCGGACGGCCCCGACCATGCGTCTTCCGTCACAGCCGCCCGTGATCCGTCCTTGATCGGAACCCGCCGCCCCACGGCCTTCGTCTCCGTGACAGTACGGCCGTCCCCTGACGGCGGAGAAGCGCTCGTACATCCCCTAGGGTCAGGGGCGGGCGTGCACAGGCAAGGCAGTGAGGGCAGCGGACATGACGCAGGAGTACACGGCGCACTCGGTGACGGCGGACGGGGACGAGCCCCGCACCGGATCCCGCGTCAGAACCCTGTTGGGCCGCTGGCGCCGGGATCCCGGCGTCTGGCGGCGCGGCATCATTCTCGCGATCATCGCCGTACTGGTCGCTCTTCTGATGATCCTTCACGCGCACATCCCCAACCGGATCGGCAACCTGGGCAGTCTCACCGAGACCTTCCTGCCCTGGCTCGGCCTGACCGTTCCGGTGCTTCTCGTACTGGCCCTGGTGCGCCGCTCGGCCACCGCGCTGATCGCCCTGCTGCTCCCCGCCGTGGTCTGGCTCAACCTCTTCGGCGGACTGCTCGTCGGCAAGTCGGGCGACGGCGGCGATCTCACCGTCGCCACCCACAACGTCAACGCCGGGAACCCGGACCCGGAGGGCACCGCGAGCAGCCTCGCGCGGTCGGGCGCGGATGTCGTCGCGCTGGAGGAGCTGAAGGCCAGTGCCGTACCGGTGTACGAGAAGGCGCTGGCGGACACGTACAAGTACCACTCCGTACAGGGCACGGTCGGGCTCTGGAGCAAGTACCCGCTGACCGGCACCGAGCCCGTCGACATCCGGCTCGGCTGGGTCCGCGCGATGCGGTCCACGGTCATCACCCCGCTCGGCCCGGTCGCCGTCTATGTGGCGCATCTGCCGTCCGTACGCGTCAAGCTGCACGCGGGCTTCACCGCCAACCAGCGGGACGACAGCGCGGACGCGCTGGGCGAGGCCATCGCGGACGAACAGCTCAGCCGGGTGATTCTGCTCGGCGATCTCAACGGCACGATGAACGACCGTGCCCTCAGGGCCGTCACGTCCCAGATGCGCTCGACACAGGGCGCGGCGGGCGACGGTTACGGTTTCAGCTGGCCGGCGTCGTTCCCGCTGGCCCGGATCGACCAGATCATGGTGAAGGGCGTCGAACCGACCTCCTCATGGAGCCTTCCCCGCACCGACAGCGACCATCTGCCGATCGCGGCCCGGGTGCAGCTGCCCTGACGCCGGCGTGGGGTCGCCCTGACGCCGCGTGCGGTTGTCCTGACGCCGGGGTGCGGTTGTCCTGAGGGGGACGCCTGGCGCAATCCGGTGTTCACCCGCCGGAACAAACGGCCTGAGACGCTTTGTTCCGTAGAGGTACTTACTACGGAGAGGTCGTTTCTCATGCCCCTGGCCCTGCTCGCCCTCGCTGTGAGCGCCTTCGGCATCGGTACCACCGAGTTCGTGATGATGGGCCTGCTGCCCAATGTCGCGGACGACCTGGGAACGTCCGTGCCCACCGCGGGTCACCTCGTCTCCGCCTACGCGCTCGGCGTCGTCATAGGCGCTCCGCTGCTCACCGCCGTCGGCTCCCGTATCCCGCGCAAGCGGATGCTCCTGCTGCTGATGGCGCTCTTCGTCGTCGGCAATCTCGCCTCCGCGCTCGCCCCCGGCTTCGGCTGGCTGCTCGCGGGCCGGGTGCTCGCCGGACTGCCGCACGGCGCGTTCTTCGGGGTGGGCGCGGTCGTCGCCGCCCGGATGGTGCGCGAGGGACGGCAGGCACGGGCCGTCGCGACGATGTTCCTCGGACTGACCGTCGCCAATATCGTCGGCGTCCCCGCCGCCACACTGCTCGGCCAGCACCTGGGCTGGCGTGCCACCTTCCTGGTGGTCACCGTGATCGGTCTGCTCTCGCTGGTCGCACTGGCCAGGCTCGTACCGTACGTACCCGTCGACGCGCACCAGAGCCTGGGCCGGGAGGTGCGCGCCCTCGGCGACCGTCAGGTGCTGCTCGGACTCGCCACCGCGGTCCTCGGCTTCGCCGGGGTCTTCGCCGTCTACTCGTATCTGGCCTCGATGACGACCGAGGTCATGGGCTTCGGCGAGTCCTCCGTCACCGTCGTCCTCGCGCTGTTCGGCATCGGGATGACGCTGGGCGCGCTGGCGGCGGGACCGCTGACGGACCGGGCGCTGCGGCCCACGCTCTATGTCTCGCTCGCCGCCCTCGCCCTGGTGCTGGTCGCCTTCCGCTTCACGGCGCAGGTGCAGTGGGCGGCGCTGGTGACGGTCGTGCTGCTGGGCGGGATCGGCTTCCTGACGACCACCCCGCTCCAGATGCTCGTCATGAACAAGGCCAAGGACGCCCCGACGCTCGCCTCCGCCTCGAACCACTCGGCCTTCAACCTCGCCAACGCGGGCGGCGCCTGGGCCGGCGGCGCGGCGATCGCGGCGGGCTGGGGCTGGATGTCCCCGGCCCTGGTCGGCGCGGCCCTCGCGGTGGTCGGCCTGGCGATCGCGGTCACGGCGGGGCTGCTGGACCGGGGCGGCCGGACGCGGGGCGAGACCCGGATCGTCGCCTCGGGCCGTGTCCCGGCCGAAGCGCCGCCGGTTCTGAGCCCGTCCGGCGACTGAGGACGCGGCACGGTCGTCGACCGCGCGCCCCCGTGAACGCCGCCGGACCGGAACGGCTTCCGCCGGCGCTCAGCCCCGGTGCGGCGACTCCCGCCAGCGGTTCGTGATCGGCAGGCGCCGGTCCTTGCCGAAGCCCTTCGCCGAGATCTTGGTGCCCGGCGGGTACTGGCGCCGCTTGTACTCCGCCGTGTCCACCATCCGCAGCGTCCGCGCGACCAGTTCGGCGTCGAAACCGGCCGCGACGATCGCGTCCTTGCCCTGGTCGCGGTCGACGTACAGCTCCAGGATCCGGTCCAGTACGTCGTAGTCCGGCAGGGAGTCCGTGTCGACCTGGCCGGGGCGCAGCTCCGCGCTCGGCGGCTTGGAGATCGAGTTCTCCGGGATCGGCGGGATCTGGCCGCGCTCCTCGGCGGCGCGGTTGCGCCACCGGGCGAGCCGGAAGACGGAGGTCTTGTAGACGTCCTTGATCGGGCCGTACGCGCCGACGGAGTCCCCGTACAGCGTCGAATACCCCACCGCCAGCTCGGACTTGTTGCCCGGCGCGAGCACGATCTGGCCCTCCTGGTTGGAGAGGGCCATCAGCATCGTGCCGCGCAGCCGCGACTGGAGGTTCTCCTCCGCGAGCCCGGTGAGCGCGAGCGAGCCCATATACGCGTCGAACATCGGCTCGATCGGGATCGTACGGAAGTTCAGCCCGGTACGGCGGGCCAGCTCGGCCGCGTCGCCCTTGGAGTGGTCCGAGGAGTACTTGGACGGCATCGCCACGCCGTACACGTTCCGCGCGCCGACCGCGTCACACGCGACGGCGGCGACGAGCGCGGAGTCGATACCGCCGGAGAGCCCGATCAGCACGGACCGGAAGCCGTTCTTCGCGACATACGCGCGCAGGCCCACGACCAGCGCCGAGTACACCTCCTCGTCGTCCTCCAGCCGGTCCGCGTAGCCCCCGGCCACCTCGGGCTCGTAGGCCGGGAGCGGCTCCTCGGAGAGGACGACCCGGTCGATCCGCAGCCCGTCGTCCACGGTGCCGGTCGGCGGTTCGGGCGAGGCGGCCGGCAGATCGAGGTCCAGGACCACACAGCCCTCGGCGAACTGCGGCGCGCGCGCCACGACTTCGCCGTCCTGGTCGACCACGATCGAGTCACCGTCGAAGACCAGCTCGTCCTGGCCGCCGATCATGGCGAGGTACGCGGTGGTGCAGCCCGCCTCCTGGGCGCGCTTGCGCACCAGCTCAAGACGGGTGTCGTCCTTCTCGCGCTCGTAGGGGGAGGCGTTGATGGACAGCAGCAGCCCCGCCCCGGCGGACCGGGCGGCCGGCACCCGGCCGCCGTCCTGCCAGAGGTCCTCGCAGATCGCGAGGGCGATGTCGATGCCATGGACCCGGACGACGGGCAGGGTGTCGCCCGGCACGAAGTAGCGGAACTCGTCGAAGACGCCGTAGTTGGGCAGATGGTGCTTGGCGAAGGTCAGCACGACCGCGCCGCGGTGCAGCACGGCCCCGGCGTTCCGCGGGGCGCCCGCGGGCTGGCCGTACCGGGGCTGGGCCTTCTCGGAACGGTCGAGGTAGCCGACGACGACGGGCAGCTCCCCGAAGCCCTCCTCGTCGAGCCGGACCGCGAGCGCGCGCAGGGCGGCGCGGGACGCCTCGACGAAGGACGAGCGCAGCGCGAGATCCTCGACGGGGTAGCCGGTCAGCATCATCTCGGGGAAGGCGACGACATGCGCGCCCTGCTCGGCGGCGTGCCGGGTCCAGTGCACGATCGCCTCGGCGTTCGCGGCGAGATCGCCGACGGTCGAGTCGATCTGATTCAGGGCGAGACGTAGTTGAGGCACCCGCCCAGTGTAATCGTCTGACTGACGCGATGTCCCGGGGTGGGAGATGTGGGCCACCCCACTCGCACGGGACCCACTCGGACGCGAACCCACTTGGACGGGACCCACTCGGACGGGGGCCCACTCGGACGGGGGCCCACTCGGACGGGGACACTCGGACGCGGACCCACTTGGACGGGGACCCGCCCCGACGGAGCCCGCCCGCCGCCTCAGCTCATCGGGAGCTCATCAGCTCATCGGGCTGCCAGGGCCGCTGGTCGCGTAGACCTGCTCGCACCACGCGCCGACCTGCTCGTCGCTGAGGTGCTGGGCCAGATCGGCCTCGCTGATCATCCCGACCAGCCGCTTGTCCTCGATCACCGGGAGCCGGCGGATCTGGTGGCCCTGCATCTCGTACAGCACATCGTCCACATCCGCGCTCGATTCGATCCAGCGCGGTGTGCCGTGGGCCATCTCGCCGGCCGTGGTCTGCGCCGGGTCATGGCCCATGGCCACACAACCGACGACGATGTCGCGGTCCGTGAGTATGCCTGCCAGCCGTTCGTTCTGGTCGGCTATGGGGAGCGCGCCCACATTGAGCTGACGCATGAGCTGTGCGGCGCGATCAAGGGTCTCGTGGGCGGGGATCCACTGGGCTCCCGGGTGCATGATGTCTTTGGCGGTGGTCATGAGGATCTTGCCTCCTGAATGGGGACGCGGATAGGGAGATTCCGCTCCACTCCGGGTCAAATCCATCATCATGCAGCCGTTCGGGTGACGCGACCGCTGGCGGCTCACCGCTGATCGTGCCGGGGACGGCACCCCGGACACCCCGACACGTCAGGGGGCGCCGGTTCCTCACGAACCGGCGCCCCCTGCGCGCGTAGACCGTCCAGCCCCGTCAGCCGTCAGCCGTCAGCTCGACCGGCGACCGGCGACCGGCGACCGGGCGTCAGCCGGTGCGGGGCTTCGCGCCGCGGGCCTTGAGCAGGTCCGCCATCAGGCCCATCTCCGACTGCTGGGCGGCGACCATCCCCGCGGCGAGATCCTTCTCCGTGCCGACCTCGCACAGCTCGACGCAGCCCTGCGCCATCGACACACCGCCCTTGTGGTGGTCGGTCATCAGCTGGAGGTAGAGGATCTCGGCCTGCTCGCCACGCGCCTCACGGAGCTGCTCCAGCTCGGTCTTCGTGGCCATGCCGGGCATCAGCGAGCCGTCACGCACCTCGTGTTTGGTGCTCCCGTGATCCATTCCGCTCATCCCGCTGTGATCACCGGAACCGGACCCGGACTCCGAACCGGAACCCATCTCCATGCCGTCGCCCATGTCCTGGGACGTCTCCATCCAGGCCATCGGCTCCTGGCCCGACTCCACCTTGGGCAGCCCCCACAGGTCCAGCCAGCCCAGCAGCATCCCGCGCTGGTTCGCCTGGGTGTTGGCGATGTCGTACGCCAGGCGGCGCACCTCTTCGTCGTCCGTGCTGTCCCGCACGATGAAGGACATCTCCACCGCCTGCTGATGGTGGACCGCCATGTCACGGGCGAAGCCCGCGTCCGCGGAGCCGGCCGACGGAGCGGGGGCCGGTCCCGTCCCGCCGTCCCGCCCGGCGGACGCCACCGTCGCCGTACCGGCGAACAGCAGCGCCAGGACGACCGCGGTGATCGCCGCCCACTGGGTGCGTGTGACCGAGCGGGCGGCGGAGGTCACGGCGCTCACTGCGCGCCCATTCCGCCCGTGCAGGCGGCGCCCGGCTCGGGGGTCTGCGGGCCCTGTACGTACTTGGTGAAGAACTGGTCCACCCGCGGGTCGCTCGCGCTGTCCACGGAGACCTGCTTGCCCCACGCGCTCAGCATGATCGCGCCGGTCTGCTCCTTCAGCGGGCTCATGAAGGAGTACGGGGTCTTCTCGACCTTCTCGCCGAGCGTCTTCACATCGGCCTCGGAGGCCTTGTCGTTGTAGGTGACCCAGACCGCGCCGTGCTCCAGCGAGTGAACGGCGTTCACGTCCGCGATCGGGTCCTTGTAGACATCGCCCTGGCAGTTCATCCACACCTGGTTGTGGTCACCGCCCACCGGCGGCGTCATCGGGTACTTGACCGCCTCGGTGACATGGTTGCGCCCGAGCTTCTTGGCGTCCCAGGACTTCTCGTCCTTGATGGGCGCCTTGGCCGCGGCCTGCTGCTCCTCCTTCTTGTCGGACTCCTTGTTGAGGATGTAGCCGCCGAAAGCGACGAGGGCGACGACCACGACGGCGCTCGCCGTGATGGTGATGAGGCGATTGCGCCGCTCGCGGGAACGCTCGGCGCGGCGCATCTCCTCTATTCGGGCCTTGCGCTCGGCGGACTGGGACTTGGAAGCCATGGTGTATGTCCTTCTGGGATGACTACGGAACGCGGATGACTCCGGACAGCTCCGGACAACTCCGGATCGCGGGCGACAGCCGCGGGATACGGGCGGATGGAGAGGATCGGGATCCCGGTGCGGGGTGCGGGCCCGGCTACGTCCGCAGTACTTGAAGGACGTGGAGGTCCGGCGCGCGGGCGAGCGCGCCGGAGCGGGGCACCTGGCCGGTGGGGTACGGCGGTTCGCGGTGCGGAAGCTGTACGTCGGCGGCGAGTGGGGCGGCCGGCGGCGGTACGGTGAGCACGGCCGGGCTGAGATGGGTGAAGAGCCCGCAGTCGCCGTTGTCGTACGGGCAGCTGAACCGGGCCTCGGCGTGGCTCACGGCGGTGAAGGAACGGTTCCCCGAGTGTCTGTCGCCGGGCCCGGAGCTGGAATCGGATCCGGTACCGGATCCGGGGCCCAGGCATATGAAGAGCGCGGCGAACAGCGTCGCCACGGCACTCGCCAGTGCCATGGGACGCGTGCTGCGTATGTGGCTGCGCCGCGGTCCCCCCATGGGCGCAGATCGTAGTGCGTACACCCCCGGTCAGCAGCAGTGAGGAGCCGTTCCGCGACTGGACGAGGGGCCCGCGACGGTACGAACCGGTCATCGGGCGCGATACCGCGATACAAAGGGGTCATGGCCGACCACCGGGAGATGGACGCCGACGCGCACACGGATGTGGACGTGGACACGGATGCGGATGTGGACGTGGACGCCGTGACCCATGCCGTGCTGGCCGCGTCCCGGCTGCTGGTCACCGTGTCCGCCCATTCCCTCGCCGCCGTGGCGGACCGGGTCGAACGCGTCACCCTGCCCCAGTACCGCCTGCTCGCGGTCCTCGCCACCCATGGCGACGCGAAACTGGTGGAGGTGGCCGAGCGGCTCGGGGTGAACCCCTCGACCGCCATGCGGATGCTCGACCGGCTCATCGCCGTCGGTCTGGCGACCCGGCAGAGCAATCCGGACAACCGCCGCGAGACGATGCTGCGGCTGACCCCGGAAGGCCGCAGACTGGTCGAGGAGGTCACGGACGCGCGCCACCGCGAGATCTCGGCGATCGTGGCGCGGCTGACCCCCGGGCAGCGCTCGGCCCTGGTCGGCGCGCTGACCGCGTTCACGCGGGCGGGCGGGGAGCCGGCGGTCCCGGGCGAGGATTCGGAACCGTACCCCCTGGGCTGGTCGGACACGCACGCCCGCCCGGCACCCGAGTGACGCGGGAGGCCGGGAGCGGCTCCTCGGCACCACCCGGACCACCACCTGGGCCGACCACCTGGGCGCGACTGCGAGGATCACTTCAGGACCGGAGGATCACTTCAGGACCATGGGTTGCGTTCACCTATTACCTGGGCAGCACTTGGACGGGCACTATGGGCAGGGTGTCCGTACACGCGCGCGATGTGGGGCGTTGGACGGGGGTTCGCAACGTGCCCGAAATCGTGTGGTGGGATGCTCGTGTGCCCCAACGTGCCCCGCGGCATGGGAGCAGGTGGCCTGACCAGCAAGGATGGGTAGGACAACTAATATGGACAAGCAGCAGGAATTCGTGCTCCGCACGCTTGAGGAGCGCGACATCCGCTTCGTACGCCTGTGGTTCACCGATGTGCTCGGCTTCCTGAAGTCGGTCGCCGTCGCGCCCGCCGAGTTGGAGCAGGCCTTCGACGAGGGCATGGGATTCGACGGCTCCGCGATCGAGGGCTTCGCCCGTGTGTATGAATCCGACATGATCGCCAAGCCCGACCCGGGTACTTTCCAGATCCTGCCCTGGCGTGCCGAGGCTCCTGGTACGGCCCGTATGTTCTGCGACATCCTGATGCCCGACGGCTCGCCGTCCTTCGCGGATCCGCGCTTCGTGCTCAAGAGGATGCTCGCCAAGACCTCGGATCTGGGGTTCACCTTCTACACCCACCCCGAGATCGAGTTCTTCCTGCTGAAGGAGAAGCCGGACGACGGTACCCGGCCGACCCCGGCCGATAGTTCGGGTTATTTCGACCACACCCCGCAGAACGTCGGCATGGACTTCCGGCGCCAGGCGATCACGATGCTGGAGTCGATGGGGATCTCGGTGGAGTTCAGCCACCACGAGGGCGCGCCCGGCCAGCAGGAGATCGATCTGCGGTACGCGGACGCGCTGTCGACGGCGGACAACATCATGACGTTCCGCCTGGTGATGAAGCAGGTCGCGCTGGAGCAGGGCGTGCAGGCTACCTTTATGCCGAAGCCGTTCTCGGAGTACCCGGGCTCGGGTATGCACACCCATCTCTCCCTGTTCGAGGGAGACCGGAACGCGTTCTACGAGTCGGGCGCCGAATACCAGCTCTCCAAGGTCGGCCGCTCGTTCATCGCCGGTCTGCTGAAGCACGCGGCGGAGATCTCGGCGGTCACCAACCAGTGGGTCAACTCGTACAAGCGCATCTGGGGCGGCTCCAGCCGCACCGCCGGCTCGGGCGGCGAGGCCCCCTCGTACATCTGCTGGGGCCACAACAACCGCTCGGCGCTGATCCGCGTCCCGATGTACAAGCCGGGCAAGACGGGCTCCGCCCGGGTCGAGGTCCGCTCGATCGACTCCGGCGCCAACCCGTACCTCACCTACGCGGTCCTCCTCGCCGCCGGCCTCAAGGGCATCGAAGAGGGCTACGAACTCCCGGCGGGCGCCGACGACGACGTCTGGGCCCTCTCCGACGCCGAACGCCGCGCGATGGGCATCGAACCCCTCCCGCAGAACCTCGGCGAGGCGATCTCCCTGATGGAACGCAGCGAACTGGTCGCCCAGACCCTGGGTGAGCACGTCTTCGATTTCTTCCTCCGCAACAAGAAGCAGGAATGGGAGGAATACCGCAGCGAGGTCACCGCCTTCGAACTCCGCAAAAACCTCCCGGTGCTCTGACCGTATGCAACGGAGAGTCCGGGTAGGCGCCATGACGTTCGATCGGGTCGTGAACCAGGTGGTGTTCTCGGACACACCGTGACCGCCGTCCGCCGTTTCCCCGACCGCTGTCCATCGGTTCTGTTCGGGGATCCGACGGCACGCCGAAGGCGGTACCCCGGATCTCCGGGATACCGCCCTCGGTGCTGCCTAACGGTGCTGTCTCACGGCGATCGGTCCGGGGAAGGCGTGACGACAAGATCTCCGTCGTCGACGACGAACTCGCTGTAGCCGAAGCTCTCGCCGATCGCGTGGTACAGGTCGTACCGGGATTCGCTGATCGGGACCCGGTAGGCCTTCATCGCCCTCAGGAAGAGCCGGAATCCCAGATCCGGGTCGGCCTGGGTGACGGCCTGTTCCAGAGCGGCCACCACGTCCGGGACACTCTGGTAGGGATGTTCCGCCGTGGCCTGGTCCAAGGCCGGACCGACTGCCCGGATCTCGGCGAGTACGGTGTCCTTCCGGCCCTCGTACGGAGCGGGCCCCAGCGGCTCCGGGACGAAGGACGGATCGTCCTTACGGATCCGTTCGACGCAAGCCTCCGCGATCTGCCGAAGCCACTGCCGGCCGTCGATCCACCGATCCGGGGTGTATTCCCGTTCCGTCGCGGCACACCACAGGATGTCGAGCGTCCTTGTCGGCAGCGGTGACTCCAGCAGACGCAGGGCGTCCTCCAGAAGGGCCGGAGCGAAGCTCCCCTCTCCCCAGTCCGCGGCGCCGACGACGATCTCCATCGGCGTTCCCGTGCTCCCCAGACGATGGAACCACCTGGTGAGACCGCTGAGCCCGAAGTCGACCCAGATCTCGTGCCGCTGAAGCGCCACAGTATTTTCCCTCCTTTCCTACTTCGGATACGCGGTGTAGACCATGTACCCGGGCTTGTGAGCGGACCGCTTCAGCAGGATCGCCACCGTGTTTCCGGCCGCCCTGCTCGTACGGTCGTGTTTCCAGATGGTGCCGAGTGAAGATGTGTCATCCAGCGTGACTTCGAACGGCAACAGGTCTGTAGGGCTCTCCGATTTATTGGAAGTGCGTTCCATCCAGTTCTTCAGTTTGCGCTGATTGGCCTTGTTCTGCTTGGGAGACATCCCCGTGAGCCACTTCGCGAAGGCGTCGTCCACGGCTCGCTGGGCGGTCGCCAGATCGGTCCAGACACCGGTGACCCCGGAACTGTTGGGGTTCTTGGCCAGCTCGTCCTTGGCCTTCTTGATCGCGTTCTCGGGGGTGATGTCGACGTGGTCCGCGATGGTGTGGGCGCCGCGGTCCCCCTCGTGCAGTTTGAGGTTGAGGCAGTTGTGGACGAGTACGTCCTGTGGCCGTGTACCCACCGTGCTCACGTAGAACGTGTGCAGATCGTCGACCGTGAGGTCGTAGACCGTACGGGGGGTGAGGCCCGAGCGGTCACGGAGCGCGGTCACGGCACGGGCGGAGCCGTCCGGGCCGCGCAGCCGGTCACCCGCGCGCAGATCTGAGACGAGGGTCCAGCCACGCCCCACCGCATAGACCCTGTGCCCCGCGGTGCTGGTGAGTGTGGAGCCGCCCGCGAGGGTGATGTCGACCAGACGTCCGGTGGGGTGCTGGTAGGTGTCGGTGACCGCCTCCGACCGCAGTTCGCCGGTCACGGGGTCGCCCGCCAGCAGCAGATCGCCCTCCCGTACCTCGTTGATCGCCTTGTGCGAGCCGTCGGCCATCAGTACCTGTGTGCCGGTCGGGAAGCTGTTGGCGTTACAGGCGGTGAGCGCGTCCTCCAGGACGTTGACCTCCCGTTCGATCGTGGCGACCACCCGGGGGTCGAGGTCGAGGTTCTTGAGGACCCGGTAGGCGTCTCCCACCCCTGTGCCGGTGGCCATCGCGACATCGAGGGCGCGGATGGCGTCGACCGCGTCGGCGATCTTCTTGCCGGGGACGAAGTTGCTGGCCGCCCAGAGGCATCCGCCGAGGCTCCCCTTGGAGCACTGGACGAAATCGTCCGTGAGGATGGTCCACAAGGTCTGCAGGAACATTTTGTCGAAGATCAGAGTGATCTCCAGGCGGCTGAAGTACCTGTCGATGGAGGCCGTCTGGTTCTCGTGCTTCTCGCTGCCGAGCCAGAGGATGGAGTCGGCCGGGCAGGTGGCCGCGGTCACGTCGGTGTCGGCGTCCTCGTCCTGGCACAGATAGAAGTCGACGGTCACGTTGAAACGGAGCTTGAACGTGACGGTGCAGCCGTCGAATCCGACGTCGAGCACGCAGTCGTTCTCGGGCGTCGGCTCGCCCAGTTGCTCGATCGTCTGCTTGGTGAACACCTGCCCGATGCCGGTGGCACCGCCGGTGGTGACCGTTTCCCGGGCCTTTGTGTTCTCGGTGCGGGTGGCGGCTTCCTGAGCCTCCCTGGCCGCTTCCTGCGCACGGGCGGCGGCCGCCTCGGCCTGAGTGGCGTCGGCTTCGGCGCGGTCGGCCGCACCGCGGGCGGTGGCCGCGTCGCCCTCGGCGGCGGAGGCCGCGCTACGGGCCGATGCCGCGTCCTGCTCGGCGGCGTCCGCCGAGTTACGGGCATCGGTCGCGTACGTGCTCGCAGTGGAGGCGGCTTCCGCCGCCCCGGCCGCGTCCCCGGTCGCCTGCCGGTCGTACTCGACGGTGTTGGCCTCGGCCGCCAGTGTGGCCTTGACCGCGGCTGCCGCCTCGGCCGCCGAGGCCCGCGCCTTGTTGACCGACGCGGTGGCCCTGACGGCGGAGTCCGCTGCCTGGGACGCCGCGGTGGCCGCCGCCTTGTTGTCGGCGGATGCCTTGGCGGCGAGAGCCTTCGCGGTCGCGGCGGCCTTGGCCGCCTCGTCGGCCCTGGCCTGGGCGACCGCGGCCTGCTGCTGTGCCAGTGTCTTCGCCGTCTGGCCGACCAGAACGGCGAGACCTGCCGAGGAGTCGATCTCGCGGAACGGAGTACCCAGGGAGATGGCGTTGTCCGCCGCCGCGGCGGCGGCGGTGGCGGCATCGCGTGCGGCGGTGGCCGACTGAGCTGCCGCGTAGGCGTGGCCGGCGGTGAGTGCGGCCGCGGCTGCGGTCGCCTTCGCCTCGATCTGGGCGATGGCGGCGTGGGCCTTTGCCTCGGCCGCCCTGGCCTTGGCCGTGTCGGCCAACGCCTGGGCGGCACGGACGTTCTGCGCCGCCGCCTCGGACGACGCGATCGCGTCGGCCGCCGCCGAATGGGCCGTGGCCACGGCGGCGTTGGTGATCGCCACATCGCGCTGGGCGGCATCGGATGCCGCCTTGGAACGCGCGGCGGCGGCCTCGGCCCTTGTCGCGGCCTCACGGGCGTTGGCCGCCGCGGTGGTCGCCGTATTCGCGGCGGCGCGGGCGTTGGCCGCGGCCGTGGTGGCCTGGTCCGCCGCGGTACGTGCCTGGACCGCCGCGGCGCGGGATGCCTCGGCCGCGGCTGTCCCCTCGTCCGCGTCGGCCTTGGCCTCCAGGGCCCACTGCTTCGCCAGCGCCGTGTCCCGGTCGCTCTCGGCCCGCAGCGCGCCGTCCCGGGCCTTCTCGGCTTCGCGTTCGGCCGCCAGTGCCTCTTCCTTCTTGGCCGAGGCGGTGGTGCCGGCCGCCTGGGCCGCGTTCAACGCTCGTCCGGCGGCCTCCCGTTGGGTCCGGGCCCGCTGTTCCGCGTCAACCGCCTTGGTGCGCTCGGAGGCCGCGATGTCCTTCTGGATCTTGGCCTTGTCCCGCTCGGCCTCCGCGACGGCCCGCTTCGCCTTCGCGTCGGCAGCCGCGGTCTTCGCGGTCTGTTCGGCGGTCTCCGCCTTGGCCTGCGCGGCCTTGGCCTTCGTCGCGTTCTCCGCGGCCTGTGTGGCCTGAAGCGCGGCAGCGTCGGCAGCGGCCTTCGCCTGCGCGGCGGCCTCCTCGGCGGCGGCGCGCTGGAACGCGGTCTGCGTGGCGTGGGACTGGGTGTCGCCGAGTGCGTAGAGCGCCTTGCTGTCGGCCGCCGTGGCGGATACCGCGCTCAGTGTGGCCTCCACTGCCTTGGCCGAGGACTGCGCGGCCAGGGCCGATGCCTTGGCCACCTGTGCCGACTGCTGAGCGTAGGTGAGGCCCCGGCCGTACGGAGTACCGTTGGCCAGTGCGATCTTCCCGGCCTCGTCCTGCGCGGCGGCGGCCCTGTCGGACTGCGTCTTCGCCGAGGCCGCCGCCTGTTGAGCGATCGTCAGCTGAGCGCTGATCGCCTTCTTGGCATTGGTGATGGCGGTGGTGGCCTGGGTGAATACGGTTGCCTTCGGGTAGCCCGGCTCGGTCTTCGGCTTGCCCTGCCAGTACTTCTGGAAGACCAGCATCCGGCTGACGATATACGCCTGTCCTTGCGCCTCGATCATGGCGTTCGAGGCGGTGCGCAGATCCTTGTACGACTGGATCTCGGCGGCCACCAGGTCGCCGCGCTGCTTGGTCTGGGACGCCTGCTCCGCCTGCCACTCGGCGTCCGCGGTCTCCACGACGTCACCGAACTGCTTGAGCGGGTCGAACGGGTCGGACGTGGCGCAGCCGGCCCACTGGGTCTTGAGTTCCTCGACCTCCATCCGGAACTCGAGCGAGTCCTTCTCGGGGCTCGCGGACGGAAGTCCGCCCAGGCGGATGAAGCGGGCGATCTCGTAGGACGACATCTTCCTCAGGTCGTCCTCGGACATGTAGAAACCGTAGACGCCGCCCCAGGGCTCGTTCTTGGTCTCCTCCTGTCGCTCCTTGAGGATGGCGATCGCACGGTCGAGGGCGGCCTGGGACGGTTTCGGCAATGGTGGGCCGTCGAAGTTCTTCGCCGCGTCGTCGAGGAGGAAGTCCCGCATCGGCTTCCCGTACTCGGGTGCGTGCAGGAAGGTGGTGTACTCGTCGTTGTGGACGGCGAACGGGGTGGTGATCGCGGCCCAGGCCGTTTCCCGGGCCACTTGGGCGTTGCGGGCCGCCAGCTGGTCGCTGTGGTCGTCCCTGCGGGCGGTGTCCAGTGCGCCGAAGCCCCAGGTGTACACCGCCAGGCGGGCGTTGACCGCCGGCCCGGTCAGACCCTGGGCGGCTGCCGCCTTCACCTTCGGCCCTCCGGCATGCAGCCAGTCGCCGCTCTCGCAGCGGTCGGCGCGGGCCTGGTCGGCCGAGATGGCGGTATTGGACGCCTCAAGGTCCGGCAGTGCCCGGTTCCATATCCTGACCTCATCCATCCGGCCGGCGAAGTAGCCACCGGGCTGTCCGGCCGCCAACCCCCGGCCCACTTCGACGTCGGCCGTGGCCTTCCAGCCCGGGGCATGGGGAGCGACGGCCACCCTGGCGCCGTTCACGTACAGCCGGATCTGTCCCGCCCCCGCGTCGAAGACTCCGGTCAGATGGGTCCAGTCGTTTCCGGCCGCGGACCCGTTCGCGGGATTGGCCACGGGCGCGGTACCGGTGACGGTGTCCCAGACAGCCGTGGCGGAATCGGTCTTCGGCATCCCGAACGAGGGCTTGCCGTCCGCGTTCACCTTCAGCGCGAAGCCGGGGACCTGGCTCCCCGGCTCGGAGATCACCGTGGCCGCCTGACCGGCCTTCTCCGACCGCAGCCAGGTCGACACGGTGAACGACTGGTCCGTGGGCAACCGCACCGGAACGGAGAGGTAGTCATCCACACCGTCCAGCCGCAACGTACGGCCGCCGGAGGCGAGATCGCCCCAGATCACCTCGTTGTCGGTCCTCTCACCGGCGTAGATGCCGTTGTGGTGGGTGGCGACCGCACCGCCCTCCAGTCCCAGGGCACTATCGGTGAAATCCGGTTGGCTGTACTCGAAATCGAAGTGCGCCAACTCGCCCTTGACCGGTTGACCGGGCGGCTGCTGCTCATCCGCGGTCGCGTTCCGCGTCGCCGTGGGCACGGCATGGGCGGTCGACATCACCGTCGACAGGGCCGCGACGAGCACCGTCGCCGTCACCAGCCTGGCCGGTCCCCGACGGGGCCGACAGGGTCTTACAGGAATTCTCATCCGCACGATCCACCATTCCTGGTCCGCTTCGAAAAGCACTCCGGAAGAAGGCGGACGCAGCTGTGGACAGATCTGTGCGCCAGGCCCGCGCGAATCCAAGCGCGGCCAGGACGAAATCTCCCCCCTCCCCCCGGAACTCGGCATGATCATTACATTTGTAAAGGTCGATCACAACGCGTTTACGGTGCCATCACATCGCTGTCCTCATCGCGGATCCGGGGCGCGGAAGCCGCGGCAGCCCGGTCCGTCGACCGTCCTGGGCCTCTCCGTTCCTCGGCTATCGTCATCGGGCTGCGAGACCAGGGAGAGGACACATCATGGGGCGGGCGGGGCACGGGCGCGGGCTGAGGATCGCGGGCTGGATATTGGGGGTCGTCGGTGTCGCGGTGGCCGTCGGAACCGGGCTCGTTCTGCGGGACGGTTATACGACGGCCGTGGAGGCCGGACCCGCCATGGAGCCCACGTACACCCCGGGGGACCGGCTCTTCCTGGAGAAGCTGGCGGAGGCCGACGGCGGGGACGTGCGGCGCGGGGACGTGGTGGCCTTCCGGATGCCGGACGCCGAGGGTGGCGAGACGGTGGGCGGAAGCGGAAGTTGGGCGGGCAGCGGGCTTCAGCGCGTGGTCGGTGTGGGCGGGGACCGTGTGGCCTTCGACGGGACGAAGCTGACGGTCAATGGAAGAGCGGTGCGGGAGTCCTATGTGAAGGGCGGCGATCCCGGCCGGGGAGGCGAGCGGTACGACGTGAAGGTGCCCCGGGGACGGGTCTTTCTGCTCGGGGACAACCGCGCGAACTCACTGGACTCCCGGTACTTCACATCCGAGCACTCCGGCACGGTGTCCCTGGGCGCGGTGAGCGCCCGTGTGCTCGACAGCGCCGCCGCCCCGGTGGCGCTCGGTGTGGGGGGCCTGACCGGGGTGGCGCTCGGCCTGGGCGGTGCCGGCTGTCTGGTGGCGGGGTACATGCTGCGCGGGCGCCGGACGGAGTCCGCCTGGCGGTGAGCCCACCTGGAGCCCGCCAGGAGCGGACCGGGAGCCTGCCGGGAGCGGACCGGGACCCCGCCGCGACCTGTCGGCAGCTACGCCGCCGTCCGGGACAACCCTTAGGCTCGAATCCTCGGGTTGGTCGCACAGAGTCGGTCGGGCGGACAGGAGACGGCGTATGACAGTGCCGGGTCGCAGAAGCAGTACGTTCATCCGCCTACTGCGGCACGGCTTCACCGATCCCTCCGCCGCCGAGCGGTTGCTCGACGAGCCCGAGATGGCGGTCGTACGGTCCGATCCGCTGCTGCTCGACGCGTTCGGCGCGACCGCCGATCCCGATCTCGCGCTGCGCGGGTTCGTCCGGCTGGCCGAGGCGCAGAAGCCGGACGAGCGGGCGATGCTGCTGGACACGCTCGTGACGGCCAAGCCGCTGCGGGACCGGCTGCTCGGGGTGCTCGGCGCGTCCGAGGCGCTCGGCGACCATCTCGCCAGACATCCCGGGGACTGGCATGCTCTGGTCACCTACGAACTGGCCGATCTGCACCCCGGCGTCGAGGAGTTCGAGCACGGTCTCGCCGGTGCCGACGACCCGGTGTCGCTGCGGATCGCCTACCGCCGCTGTCTGCTGGCCATCGCCGCCAGGGACGTCTGCGGTACGACCGATGTCGCCGAGACCGCCGCCGAACTGGCCGATCTGGCCACCGCGACCCTGCGCGCGGCCCTCGCGATCGCCAGGGCCGCCGCGCCCGAGGACGCCGCCGCGTGCCGGCTCGCGGTCATCGCGATGGGCAAGTGCGGCGGCCATGAGCTGAACTATGTCTCCGATGTGGACGTGATCTTCGTCGGGGCCCTGCCGGAAGGGGCCGACGGCCCCGCCGACGAGGGCGCCGCGGTCCGGGCCGCGACCCGGCTGGCCTCCCATCTCATGCGGATCTGCTCCGAGTCGACCATCGAGGGGACCATCTGGCCCGTCGACGCCAACCTGCGGCCCGAGGGCCGCAACGGACCGCTCGTACGGACGCTGAGCAGCCATCTCGCGTACTACCAGCGCTGGGCCAAGACCTGGGAGTTCCAGGCGCTGCTCAAGGCCCGGGTGGTGGCCGGCGACCCGCTGCTCGGCGCGGAGTACATCGACGGTGTCTCACCACTGGTCTGGCAGGCCGCCGAGCGCGAGCACTTCGTGTCCGACGTGCAGAAGATGCGCCGCCGGGTCATCGACAACCTGCCCGCGGGACAGGCCGAGCGTGAGCTGAAGCTCGGCCCCGGCGGGCTGCGGGACGTGGAGTTCGCCGTACAGCTCCTCCAGTTGGTCCACGGCCGCAGCGACGCCTCCCTGCGCAGCAGCTCCACCCTCGAAGCCCTCGGCGCGCTGGCGGCGGGCGGCTATGTGGGCCGTACGGACGCGCGACAGTTCGACGAGGCGTACCGCTTCCTGCGTGCCATGGAGCACCACATCCAGCTCTACCGGCTGCGCCGTACGCATCTCGTACCGGAGTCCGAGGCCGATCTGCGCCGCCTCGGGCGCTCGCTCGGGATGCGCGGCGATCCGGTCGCCGAGCTGAACAAGGCGTGGAAACGCCATGCCTCGGTGGTGCGGCGGCTGCACGAGAAGCTCTTCTACCGGCCGCTGCTCGACGCGGTCGCACAGCTCACCCCCGGCGAGACCCGGCTCAGTCCGAAGGCGGCGCGCCAGCGGCTCGAAGCGCTTGGATACGCCGATCCGGTGGCCGCGCTGCGCCATCTGGAGGCGCTCTCGTCCGGGGTGAGCCGCAAGGCGGCGATCCAGCGGACGCTGCTGCCGGTGCTGCTCGGCTGGTTCGCGGACTCGGCCGATCCCGACGCAGGGCTGCTCGGCTTCCGCAGGGTGTCCGACGCGCTCGGCAAGACACCGTGGTATCTGCGGCTGCTGCGGGACGAGGGGGCCGCGGCGGAGAATCTGGCGCGGGTGCTGTCGGCCGGCCGGCTCGCCCCCGACCTGCTGCTGCGCGCGCCCGAGGCCGTCGCGATCCTCGGCGACCCGGAGGGTCTGGCACCGCGCGGCCGCGACCATCTCGAACAGGAGATCCTGGCGGCGGTCGGGCGCGCGGACACCGCCGAGGGAGCCGTCGCCGCCGCGCGCGGGGTGCGCAGACGGGAGCTGTTCCGTACGGCCGCGGCGGATCTGATCGGCTCGTACGGCACGGAGGAGAGCCCGGCCGAGGAGGACCCGGGGGCGCTGGTCGACCGCGTCGGGAACGCGGTCACCGACCTCAACGCGGCGACGCTCGCGGGCGCCCTGCGTGCCGCCGTACGCGCGGAGTGGGGCGAGACCCTGCCGACCAGATTCGCGGTCATCGGCATGGGCAGATTCGGCGGCCATGAGCTGAGCTACGGCTCCGACGCCGATGTGCTCTTCGTGCACGAGCCGCGCGAGGGAGTCGACGAGCACGAGGCGGGCCGCGCCGCGAACGCGGTGGTCGCCGAGATGCGCAAGCTGCTCCAGATCCCCACCGCCGACCCGCCGTTGCTGATCGACGCGGATCTGCGCCCGGAGGGCAAGAGCGGCCCGATGGTCCGTACGCTCGCCTCCTACGCGGCGTACTACCGGCGCTGGTCGCTGGTCTGGGAGAGCCAGGCGCTGCTGCGGGCGGAGCCGATGGCGGGCGACGCCGGTCTGGCCGGCCGCTTCATCGAGCTGATCGACACCCTGCGGTATCCGGCGGAGGGGCTCGGCGAGGACGCGGTACGGGAGATCCGCCGCCTCAAGGCGCGCATGGAGCGGGAACGGCTGCCCCGGGGCGCGGATCCGACGCTCCACACCAAGCTGGGCCGGGGCGGTCTCTCGGACGTCGAGTGGACGGTCCAGTTGCTCCAGCTACGGCACGGCTGGGCGGAACCGGGGCTGCGTACGACCCGTACCCGCGAGGCACTCGCGGCGGCGCGGGCGGCCGGGCTGCTCTCGACGGAGGACGCGCAGACCCTGGACGACGCCTGGGTGCTGGCCTCCCGGGTGCGCAACGGCGTGATGCTGGTGCGGGGCAGGCCCGGTGACACCTTCCCGTCGGACGGCCGTGAACTGGCGGCGATGGGCCGCTACCTGGGGTACGGGCCGGGCCATGTGGGGGACATGCTGGACGACTACCGCCGGACCACCCGGAGGGCGCGCGCGGTGGTCGAGCGGCTCCTGTACGACGCGGTGTGAGCCGCGACGACCGGGCGTGAGCTACGACGACGTGGTGTGAGCGCGGCGCGAGGACGCGGCCGGGGAAGCGGCCGGGCCGTCCGCGTCCACGTCGCGCGGGAGCCGGGCGGGAAGCGAGCCGTACCAGACGTACGAGACCGCGAAGCCGAACGCCAGGCAGATCATGCCGCCCACCGCGTCCAGCCAGAAGTGGTTCGCGGTGGCGACGATGACCACCAGCGTCAGCGTGGGGTAGAGCAGACCGAGGATCTTCGTCCAGGGCGCCTTGGCCAGTGCGAAGATCGTCAGACCGCACCAGAGCGACCAGCCGATGTGCATCGAGGGCATGGCCGCGTACTGGTTCGACATGTTCTTGAGATTGCCCGAGGCCATCGAGCCCCAGGTCTCGTGGTGCACGACCGTGTCGATGAAGCGGTTCCCCGCCATCAGCCGCGGCGGTGCCAGTGGGTACAGGTAGTAGCCGAGGAGGGCCACGGCCGTGGTCGCGAAGAGCACCAGCCGGCCGGCCGCGTAACGGCCTGGATGGCGGCGGAAGAGCCAGACCAGTACACCGATCGTGACGATGAAGTGGAGAGTCGCGTAGTAGTAGTTCATTCCCACGATCAGCCACGTCACAGAATTCACCGCGTGGTTGACCGAGCGCTCCACGGCGATGCCAAGATGCTGTTCCGCGTGCCAGATCCAGTTCGCGTTCTCCAGAGCCTTCGCCCGCCGCTCCGGTACCGCGTTGCGGATCAGTGAGTACGTCCAGTAACTCACCGCGATCAGGAGGATTTCGAACCGGAGACGAGGACGGCGGGGTGATCTCGCGCGCCGCAGCCACATGTGGTCGCGCCGCGGTGGCGTGTGCTCGTCCAACGGCTTCGACGGCGTGCGGCCGGTCGCCGGCTCCGTGGTGTCCACCGGTGCCGTGGCCGTGTCGCGTCTCGCGCCGGTCGCCACGTGCTTCGCGTCCGCCTCCTCGTGAGTGATGGGTGACGGGGTGACCCCTCGGCCTTCCTCTGTCTTCACTGTTGGTTCACCCATAGCGAGAGAGTCTGCCAGATTCTCGTCCTCCGACCGATCATCCCCCGGTCGGGTTCCCCGCGCATGTGCTACTACCGGAGGACGACTCCTCCCGCGGGCATCTCCTCATCGCGAACGTGTTTGCCGACCGGATCACGGACGGGTCCGTGACCCCGGTATCCCCTGGGGCCCGGGGACCGGTCCGGAAGCGGTTGAACCGCGAACCACCAGCTCGGGCATGAAGACGAACTCGCTGTGCGGCGCGGGGGTGCCGCCGATCTCCTCCAGGAGCGTACGGACCGCGGCCTGGCCCATGGACGGCACCGGCTTGCGGATCGTCGTCAGCGGCGGATCGGTGAAGGCTATGAGGGGCGAATCGTCGAAACCGACCACCGAGAGATCGCGCGGCACCTCCAGACCGAGCCGTCGCGCCGCCCGGATCGCGCCCAGCGCCATCATGTCGCTCGCGCACACCACCGCCGTACAGCCGCGGTCGATCAGCGCGGAAGCCGCGGCCTGACCGCCCTCCAGGGTGAACAGCGACTGCTGGATCAGCTCGTCCGCCTCGTCGGAGGACAGCTCCAGCAACTCCTGGACCGTGGCACGGAACCCCTCGATCTTGCGGAGTACGGGCACGAAGCGGCGGGGGCCGACGGCCAGCCCGATCCGCTGATGGCCCAGCGAGACGAGATGGGTCACCGCCAGCCGCATCGCCGCCCGGTCGTCGGGGGAGATGAACGGTGCCTGGACCTTCGGCGAGAAACCGTCGACGAGGACGAAGGGCACACCCTGCGCGCGCAACTTCTCGTAGCGCCGCATGTCCGCGGAGGTGTCGGCGTGCAGTCCGGAGACGAAGATGATGCCGGAGACGTCCCGTTCGACGAGCATCTCCGTCAGCTCGTCCTCGGTGGAGCCGCCCGGGGTCTGGGTCGCGAGCACCGGTGTGTAGCCCTGCCGGGTCAGCGCCTGGCCGATGACCTGCGCCAGGGCCGGGAAGATCGGGTTCTCCAGCTCGGGGGTGATCAGGCCGACGAGTCCCGCGCTGCGGCGGCGCAGCCGCACCGGACGTTCGTAGCCGAGGACGTCGAGCGCGGCGAGTACGGATTCACGGGTGGCCGCGGCAACCCCGGGTTTGCCGTTCAGTACGCGGCTGACCGTCGCTTCGCTGACCCCCGCCTGAGTTGCGATATCGGCAAGCCGTGCGGTCATGTGAGTGGACTGTACCGGGCGTCTGTCGGATTGCCCACCGCACACGGAAACCGGCCATCCGGGCCCGCTCTTGCAAGGTCTTGCGAAACCTTCCTGCGGTACGGGTGTCACCTCGGGCCTACGCCGTGGACCTGCGCGATCCGTTCCTGGCAGGCTTCCGGGGCCCGCGTCAAGGGGGCCGACGGCAATCGGCGGGACACGCCATGGTGGTGCTCGACGCTCCTTGCGGAAATCTTCCGCAAGGTCTTTCGGCCTTCTTGCATCGCTGTTACCTTCACGTCCGACCCGGCGCCGCGACGGAGCGGTACGGCAGTTGAAGGAGTTCGGATGCGACGTGGCATAACGGCCACCGCCCTGGCCGCGACCCTGGCCCTCGGGGCGACCGCCTGCGGGAGCGACGACGAGTCGTCGGCGAGCGGCAGGAGCGCGGGCGGCGAGCTTTCGGGAACGGTCACCTGGTGGGACACGTCCACCGTCGGCAGCGAGGACAAGGTCTTCCAGCGGCTTGCCGAGGACTTCGAGAAGAAGCACCCGAAGGTCGACGTCAAATATGTGAACGTGCCCTTCGGCGACGCCCAGAACAAGTTCAAGAACGCGGCGCAGTCCGGCTCCGGTGCCCCTGATGTGATCCGCTCCGAGGTCGCGTGGACCCCCGAGTTCGCCGATCTCGGCTATCTCGCGCCGCTGGACGGCACCCCGGCGCTCAAGGACGACACGGACTTCCTGCCGCAGGCCGCCGCGTCCACCGAGTACAACGGCAAGACGTACGCCGTACCGCAGGTCATCGACTCCATGGGCATCTTCTACAACAAGAAGATCTTCAAGGACGCGGGCGTCGAAGTCCCCACGACCATCGCCGAGTTGAAGACCGTGTCCAAGACCGTCAAGGACAGGACCGGGAAGACCGGGCTGTATCTGCGCGGTGACGACGCCTACTGGTTCCTGTCGTTCCTGTACGGCGAGGGCGGCGATCTGGTCGACGCCGAGTCGAAGACGGTCACCGTCGACAACGCGGCCGGTGCCAAGGCCATGACCGTCGTCAAGGACCTCGTCGACTCCGGGGCGGCCAAGACCGACGCCACCGACGGCTGGGAGAACATGCAGTCGTCCTTCAAGGACGGCGAGGTCGCGATGATGATCAACGGTCCCTGGGCCGTCACCGACACCTATGGCGGCGCGGAGTTCAAGGACAAGGCCAACCTGGGCATCGCGCCCGTACCGGCGGGCTCCGCCGCGCAGGGCTCCCCGCAGGGCGGCCACAACCTCGCGGTCTACGCGGGCTCCAAGAACCTCGACGCCTCCTACGCCTTCACCGAGTACATGACCTCCGCGGAGAGCCAGGCCAAGGTCGCCGAGGAGCTGAGTCTGCTTCCCACCCGTACCTCCGCGTACGCGCTGCCGGGCGTCGCGGACAACGAGATCGTCGGGTTCTTCAAGCCCGTCGTGGACAAGGCCGTCGAGCGCCCCTGGATCCCGGAGACCGGCAGCCTGTTCGCGCCGCTGGTGACCGAGTACACCAAGGTCCTCACCGGACAGACCACACCGGAGAAGGGCGTCGGCGCCACCGGCGACGCCTACCGCGAGCTGCTCAAGGGCTGGAAGTAGACCGGCCGGCCGGTCCCGGCGGGCCGTGACCGGGCCACGCCGGTTCCGACGGGCCGCGACCTGACGGGACCTGGCGGCCGGTCCGCGCCGCTCACGGCCGAAGGAAAGACGCAGACCGAAGGAAAAGGAAAGGCGGGCCGGATGGCTCTCCACACCAGCCGGCCGGTGCCGAAGGCCGCGGGCGGCACACCACCCGGCGGACTCCGGCGGCGGCCCGGAAGGGCCCCGGCCCCGGGAAGGCTCGGACGGGGCCTCGCGACGCACTGGTACGCCTGGACGATGGTCGCCCCGGTGGTGGCCGTGATCGGCGTGATCATCGGCTATCCGCTGGTCCGCGGCGTCTATCTGTCGCTGACCGACGCCAACGAGCGCAATGTCGAGCGCAGCATCGGCGTCAACCATCTGCCGGCCACCTACGAGTTCGTCGGACTCGACAACTACGCCGACGCGCTGACGGGCGATCAGTTCCTGTCCACCCTCGGCTGGACGCTGGTGTGGACGGTCTCCTGCGTCGCCCTCACCTTCGGTCTCGGGCTGGCCCTCGCGAACATCCTCAACCGCCGGATCGCGGGCCGCTCCTTCTACCGGATGCTGCTGATCCTGCCCTGGGCCGTCCCCGGCTTCGTCTCCGTCTTCGCCTGGCGCTTCCTCTACAACGAGGACCGGGGCTTCCTCAACAAGCTGCTGGCGGGCGGCGGTATCGACGCGGTGCCCTGGCTCAACGACCCGACCTGGGCCAAGTTCTCGGTCATCGCCGTGAACATCTGGCTCGGGGTGCCCTTCATGATGGTCGCGCTGCTCGGCGGACTCCAGTCCATCCCCGGGGAGATGTACGAGGCGGCCGAGATGGACGGGGCGAACGCCTGGCAGCGCTTTTGCCACATCACCATGCCGGGGCTGCGCTCGGTCAGTACGACCGTGATCCTGCTCTCCACCATCTGGACGTTCAACATGTTCCCGGTGATCTTCCTGCTGACCCGCGGCGGCCCCGGCGAGGCGACGCAGATCCTGGTCACGCAGGCGTACAAGTTCTCCTTCGAGATCAGCCCGCGCGACTTCGCGCAGTCCTCCACCTGGGGCGTGCTGATCCTCGTCCTCCTGATGGCCTTCGCCGCGGTCTACCGGCGAGTCCTCCGTACCCAGGGAGATACGTGGTGACCACCGCGGCCGCCCCCCGGACCGCTCCGGCCGACACACCGGCCGGCCCGGCCCGTGCCAACCCCCCGCGCCGGGGCAGGCGTTCACCGCTCGCCTCCGTCGCCCTGCACGTCACCCTGACCGTAGCGTCCGTGATCGCGGTCTTCCCGGTGCTGTGGGTCCTGCTGACCTCGCTCAAGCCCGCGAGCTACGCGACCACCACGGACTTCTTCAAAGAGACGACCTTCGAGAACTACACCGGTCTGCTGCGCGACACCCCGTTCCTCACCTGGTTCGGCAACTCGCTGCTCGTCGCCGGATTCACCACCGTGCTCGGTGTCTTCACCGCCGCGACCACCGGCTACGCCGTCAGCCGCTTCCGCTTCCCCGGCAAGCGCGGGCTGATGTGGACGCTGCTGATCACCCAGATGTTCCCGGTCGCCGTGCTCATCGTGCCGATCTACAACATCATGTCGGGACTGGGGCTCCTCAACCGCTCGGCAGGTCTGGTGATCACCTATCTCACCATCGCCGTGCCGTTCTGCGCCTGGATGATGAAGGGCTTCTTCGACACCATCCCCCGGGAGATCGACGAATCCGGCCAGGTCGACGGACTGACCCCGTTCGGAACGTTCTTCCGGCTGGTCCTGCCGCTCGCCAAGCCCGGACTCGCGGTGACCGCGTTCTACTCCTTCATCACCGCCTGGGGCGAAGTGGCCTACGCCTCGGCCTTCATGGTCGGCGACGAGAATCTCACGCTCGCCGGCGGCCTCCAGAAGTTCGTCAACCAGTACGGCGCCCAGTGGGGCCCGATGACCGCCGCCTCCGTGCTCATCGCCATCCCCGCCGCGCTCGTCTTCCTCTTCGCCCAGCGCCATCTCGTCACCGGCATGTCCGCCGGTGCCGTCAAGGGCTGACCCCCCTTGGCCGTACCACCGTGTTCGTACGACGACGGCGCGTGGCCGACCAGGCCCGGTGTGCCGCTCCCTTCCCCCAGACACCCCAGGGATGACATGACCCAGCACCTCGCTGCCCCTTCGACCGGCACGTCCGACGACGCCCCGGCCCACCGCCACGGCTGGTGGCAGGACGCGGTGATCTACCAGGTCTACCCACGCAGCTTCGCCGACGGCAACGGCGACGGCATGGGCGATCTCGACGGGGTACGCCGTCGGCTGCCCTATCTCAGGGAGCTGGGCGTCGACGCCGTCTGGCTCAGCCCCTTCTACGCGTCCCCCCAGGCCGACGCGGGCTACGACGTCGCCGACTACCGGTCCATCGACCCGATGTTCGGCACCCTGCTGGACGCGGACGCGCTGATCCGTGACGCCCACGAACTCCAGCTGCGGGTCGTCGTCGACCTCGTACCCAACCACTCCTCGCACGAGCACGACTGGTTCAGGCGGGCGCTGCGGGAGGGGCCGGGCTCCCCGCTGCGCGAGCGCTACCACTTCCGTCCCGGCAAGGGCGCCGACGGCGAACTCCCGCCCAACGACTGGGAGTCCATCTTCGGCGGCCCCGCCTGGACCAGGACGACCGACCCGGACGGCACGCCCGGCGACTGGTATCTGCATCTCTTCGCCCCGGAGCAGCCCGACTTCAACTGGGACCATCCGGCGGTCGCCGACGAGTTCCGCTCCATCCTGCGGTTCTGGCTGGACATGGGCGTCGACGGCTTCCGTGTCGATGTCGCCCACGGACTGGTGAAGGCGGCGGGACTGCCGGACATCGGCGGCTCGGGACAGCTCAGACTGCTCGGCAACGACATCATGCCGTTCTTCGACCAGGACGGGGTGCACGAGATCTACCGGCAGTGGCGCAGGATCCTCGACGAGTACCCCGGGGACCGGATCGCCGTCGCGGAGGCCTGGACGCCCACGGTCGAACGCACCGCGAACTACGTACGCCCCGACGAACTGCACCAGGCGTTCAACTTCCAGTATCTGAGCACCTCGTGGGACGGACCCGCGCTGCGCGAGGTCATCGATGTGTCGCTGGCGGCGATGCGGCCGGTCGGCGCGCCCGCCACCTGGGTGCTCTCCAACCACGATGTGACCCGGCACGCCACCAGGTTCGCCGGCCCGCCCGGCGGCGGTACGCAGACCCGGGAGGCGGGCGACCGTACGCTCGGACTGCGGCGGGCGCGCGCGGCGACGCTGCTGATGCTGGCGCTGCCCGGCTCCGCCTACATCTACCAGGGCGAGGAGCTCGGGCTGCCCGATGTCACCGATCTGCCCGACGAGGCACGACAGGATCCCTCGTACTTCCGCGCGGACGGACAGGACGGCTTCCGCGACGGGTGCCGGGTGCCCATCCCCTGGGCCAGGGACGGGAGTTCGTACGGCTTCGGCACCGGCGGGAGCTGGCTGCCGCAGCCGGAGGACTGGGGTCCGCTGAGCGTCGAGGCCCAGACCGGCGACCCGGACTCCACGCTGGAGCTGTACCGGTCGGCGCTGGCGGTGCGCAAGGAACACCCGGGCCTGGGCGCGGGCGCGTCGGTGGAGTGGCTGGACGCGCCCGAGGGCGTCCTGGTCTTCGCCCGCCCCGGCTTCCTCTGCACGGTCAACACGACGGACAGGGCGGTACGGATCCCGGTCCGCGGCGCCCTGCTGCTGTCCAGCCACCCGATGACAGCGGACGGTTCCGGCACCGAGACCGAACTGCCCGCGAACACGACGGGGTGGTGGGCCGTGTGAGCCATCCGCCGCCGCGGGGGACGGACGGGCGGGCGGACGCGCGGCAGGTCACTGCCGGCGCGCGGCGCTCCCCGTCCCCCGTGCCGGTCGGCAGGGGTACCACCCGCACTGCCCGCACAGGGCCTTGAGGGGCACAGAGCGTGTTGCCGCACGGGGCCGTACGCACCACCGTCACCGCCACCCGCACCTCCCCCCCCACCAGTGCAGGAGGAACCATGGCTCGCAGATCCCTGGCCGCCGCGCTCGCCCTCGTGGCCGGCGCCGCAGCCGCTCTCGCGGTCCCGGCCGGGACCGCCCAGGCGGCACCGCCGGGCACCAAGGACGTCACCGCCGTCCTGTTCGAGTGGAAATTCGACTCCATAGCCAGGGCGTGCACGGACACCCTCGGTCCGGCCGGCTACGGATATGTGCAGGTCTCACCGCCCCAGGAGCACATCCAGGGCGGCCAGTGGTGGACCTCGTACCAGCCCGTCAGTTACAAGATCGCCGGTCGTCTCGGTGACCGCGCCGCCTTCTCGAACATGGTGAACACCTGTCACACGGCGGGCGTCAAGGTCGTCGCCGACACCGTCATCAACCACATGGCGGCCGGCGACGGCACCGGCACCGGCGGCTCCCCGTACACCAAGTACACCTACCCGGGCATCTACTCGGGCGCCGACATGGACGACTGCCGGTCGCAGATCAACAACTACGGCGACCGGGGCAACGTACAGAACTGCGAACTCGTCGGCCTGGCCGATCTGGACACCGGCGAGGAGTATGTGCGCGGCCGGATCGCGGCGTACATGAACGATCTGCTCTCGCTCGGCGTCGACGGCTTCCGGATCGACGCGGCCAAGCACATGCCCGCCGCCGATCTCGCCAACATCAGGAGCAGGCTGAGCAATCCGGGCGTGTACTGGAAGCAGGAGGTCATCTACGGCGCGGGCGAGGCCGTCTCGCCGGGCGAGTACCTCGGCAACGGCGACGTCCAGGAGTTCCGGTACGCGCGCGGTCTCAAGCAGGTCTTCAACAACGAGAACCTCGCCTATCTGAGGAACTACGGCGAGGGCTGGGGATATCTGGAGTCCGGCAGGGCGGCGGTCTTCGTGGACAACCACGACACCGAGCGCGGCGGCGACACCCTCAGCTACAAGGACGGCGCGAACTACACCCTGGCCAATGTGTTCATGCTGGCCTGGCCGTACGGCTCGCCCGATGTGCACTCCGGGTACGAGTTCGGCGGCAATGACGCGGGGCCGCCCAACGGCGGTACGGTCAACGCCTGTTACAGCGACGGATGGAAGTGCCAGCACGCCTGGCGCGAGATCTCGTCCATGGTCGGCTTCCGCAACGCCACGCGCGGCCAGGCCGTCACCGGCTGGTGGGACAACGGGGGCGACCAGATCGCCTTCGGCCGGGGCTCCTCGGGCTATGTCGCCATCAACCACGAGGGCTTTTCGCTGACCCGGACGTTCCAGACCTCGCTGCCGGGCGGTACCTACTGCGATGTGCAGAGCGGCCGGGCGGTCACGGTCGGCGGCTCGGGGCAGTTCACGGCGACGCTCGGCCCGAACACGGCGCTCGCCCTGCACAGCGGCGCCCGTACCTGCTCCGGCGGGGGCACGGACCCGGGGCCCGGCACCTCGGGCGCGTCCTTCGGTGTCAGCGCGACGACCCAGCCCGGCCAGAACATCTATGTCACCGGCAACCAGACGGCGCTGGGCAACTGGAACACCGGCAGCGCGCTGAAGCTCGACCCGGCGGCCTATCCGGTGTGGAAGCTCGATGTGGCGCTGCCGGCCGGTACGTCCTTCGAGTACAAGTACATCCGCAAGGACGCGGCAGGCGCGGTCACCTGGGAGAGCGGCGCCAATCGCACGGCGACGGTGCCCGCGTCCGGCAAGGTCACGCTGAACGACACCTGGCGCAACTAGGCCCTGCCAGCCCTGCCGGCCCGGCCTGTCCGCCTGCTGGCCCGGCCGCCGCGCCGTCCTCGATCGCCGGACGGGCCGGATTCCGGCCCGTCCGGCCGTCCCGGCGCCCGTGTCCACCGCGCCCGCGTCCCCCCGTACCCGTGCATCCGAGGAGATCCCGAGTGACACGCCCGCCCCTGCGAAGAACGGTCCCCGCCGTTCTCGCCGCCGCCCTCTGCGCGGCGCTGGTGCCCACGCTGCCAGCCACCGCCGCCGCCAACACCGCCACCGCCGCCGCCAACACCGCCACCGCCAACGCCACCGCCGCGCGTGCCAGACCGCCCGCCCCGCCGTCGGACGCCAAGCTCGCCGCCGAACCCGCGCGCCACGATCTGACCCGTGAGCAGTTCTACTTCGTCCTGCCCGACCGCTTCGCCAACGGCGACCCGGCCAACGACCGCGGCGGGCTGACCGGTTCACGGCTGGAGACCGGTTACGACCCCACCGACAAGGGCTTCTACCAGGGCGGTGATCTCAAGGGCCTGACCGGGAAGCTCGACTACATCAAGGGGCTCGGCACCACCGCGATCTGGCTCGCGCCGGTCTTCAGGAACAAGCCGGTGCAGGGCGAGGGCGAGGACGCCTCGGCCGGCTACCACGGCTACTGGATCACCGACTTCACCCAGGTCGACCCGCACTTCGGCACCAACGCCGAGCTGGCGAAGCTGATCGACAAGGCCCATGACAAGAGCATGAAGGTCTTCTTCGACGTCATCACCAATCACACCGCCGACACCGTCGACTACGCGGAGAAGGCCTACGGCTACCGGCCCAAGGGCGCCTATCCGTATCTCGACAAGGACGGCCGCCCCTTCGACGACCGGGCCGCCGACGGGAGGACGGTGAGGACCGACGCCGACTCCTTCCCGTACACCCCCGTCGTACGCCCGGGGGAGAAGAAGGTCCCCGGCTGGCTCAACGACCCCGCCATGTACCACAACCGCGGTGACTCCACCTTCGCGGGCGAGAGCGGCGAGTACGGCGACTTCTCCGGCCTGGACGATCTGTGGACCGAGCGGCCCGAGGTCGTCGACGGGATGGAGAGGATCTACGAGAAGTGGGTCCGCGACTTCGGCATCGACGGCTTCCGCGTCGACACCGTCAAACATGTCGACCTGGACTTCTGGACCCAGTGGGCGACGGCGCTCGACGCGTACGCGGCGAAGCGCGGCCGGGACGACTTCTTCATGTTCGGCGAGGTCTACTCGGCGGACACGGCGATCACCTCGCCCTATGTGACCCGGGGGCGGCTCGACGCGACACTCGACTTCCCGTTCCAGGACGCGGCGCGCGCCTTCGCCTCGCAGGGCGCGTCCGCCGGCCGGCTCGCCCGGGTCTTCGCCGACGACTACCGGTACACCACCGACAAGGCCAACGCCTATGAGCAGGTGACCTTCCTCGGCAACCACGACATGGGCCGGATCGGCACCTTCCTGCGGCAGGACAACCCCGGGGCGGACGAGAGCGAGCTGCTGGGACGGGCCCGGCTCGCCAACGAGCTGATGTTCCTGTCCCGGGGCAATCCGGTGATCTACTACGGCGACGAGCAGGGCTTCACCGGCGCGGGCGGCGACAAGGACGCACGTCAGACGCTCTTCGCCTCCAGGACCGCCGCCTATCTGGACGACGACCAGCTGGGCACGGACCGTACGCACGCCTCCGACGCGTACGACCCCGCGCATCCGCTCTACCGCTCGATCGCGGCCCTCTCGAAGCTCACCAAGGAGCATCCGGCGCTGCGGGACGGCGCGCAGACGGAGCGGTACGCGCGCGACTCCGTGTACGCCTTCTCCCGTACCGGCCCCGACTCCGGCACCGGCACCCGCCCCGGCTCCCGCGCGGACGCCGGGGCCCGGACCGAGTATCTCGTCGCCGTGAACAACGCCACCGCCGACCGGACCGTCGAGATCCCCACCGGCTCGGCGGCGGGCACCGACTTCCGTACGCTGTACGGCGGTTCGGGTACGGTACGCGCCGGATCCGGCGGCACCCTCACCGTGACCGTGCCCGCGCTGTCCTCCCTGGTGCTGAGGGCGGCCGAGCCCCCGGCCGCGCCCGCCGAGGGGCCCGCGATCACCCTGGAGGCCCCGGCGCCCGGCGCCACCGGCACCGTCGAACTGTCCGCGCGGGTCACCGGCGGCCGACCCGACCGCGTGGTCTTCGCCGCCCGGAGCGGCGACGGCGAGTGGCGGACGCTCGGCACCGCCGACCACGCCCCGTACCGGGTCACCCAGTACATCGGCGCGGACACCGAGGCCGGAACACCCCTGCGCTACAAGGCCGTCGCCGTCGACGGCGCGGGCCGTACCGCGAGCGCGACCGCCGCGTCGACCGCGGGGCACACGCCCCCGCCCGCCGGACCGTCGGCCGTCGACCGCGACTACGCGGTCGTCCACTACAAGCGCCCCGCCGGCGACTACGACGGCTGGCGGCTCGTCTCCGGGGACACATCGGCCGCGTTCACCGGCCGGGACGCGTACGGCGCCTTCGCCTGGGTCAAGGTCCCCGAGGGCGCGTCGAGCGTCCCGTACACCGTGGAGAAGCCGGGCGTCCCGGCCGAAGGCCCGCCGCGCACCGTCGAACTGGCCCGCACCGGTGAGGTGTGGATCGCCCAGGGTGAGGACGGCCAGGCCGACACACCGCCCGACGGCGCCCGTCCACCGCAGGACAGGACCAAGGCGATCCTGCACTACCGGCGCGCGGACGGCGCCTACGACGGCTGGGGGCTGCACACCTGGACCGGCGCCGCGGCGCCCACCGACTGGTCGAAGCCGCTCCAGCCGGTGCGGAGCGACACGTACGGCGTGACCTTCGAGGTCCCGCTCGCCGAGGGAGCCACCTCGCTCAGCTACATCCTCCACAAGGGCGACGAGAAGGACCTCCCGTCCGACCAGTCGCTCGATCTCGCGACCTACGGCAACGAGGTGTGGCTGCTGGCCGGGCAGCCCGCGTATCTCCTGCCGCAGACCGGCTCCGGTCCGAGCCTGGACCTCACCAGGGCCGAGGCGCGGTGGATCGACGCCGACACCGTCGTCTGGAACGTGAAGGCGACCGCCGCCAGCAGCCGGCAGCTCGTGTACGCGCGTGACGGCGGGATCACGGTCGAGGACAGCGCGCTCTCCGACGAGGGACAGTGGCTCCGGCTGACCCCGTCCGCCCTGACCGACGCGCAGAAGGCCGCCTTCCCGCATCTCAAGGACCTGCCGGCCTTCACGGTGGACCGCCGCGACCGGGACAGGGTCCGTGAGTCGCTGTCCGGGCAGCTCATCGCCACCCAGCGGGCCGCGAACGGCGCGCTGCTCGCGGCGACGGGCGTACAGATCCAGGGCGTCCTCGACGATCTGTACAGTGCCCGCGCGGCCGGGGCCGCCCTCGGTCCGGTGTTCACGGACGGGCGGCCCACCCTCTCCGTCTGGGCCCCGACCGCCCAGCGGGTCGATCTCGAACTCGACGGCCGTACCGTCCCCATGAGGCGCGACCCCGCCTCCGGGGTCTGGTCGGCCACCGGCGGCAAGAGCTGGGCGGGCAAGCCGTACCGCTATGCCGTACGGGTCTGGGCGCCGAGCGTCCAGAAGGTCGTCACCAACAGGGTCACCGACCCCTACTCCACCGCGCTCACCACCGACTCGGCCCGCAGTTTGGTCGTGGACCTGGCCGATCCGGAGCTCGCGCCCCCGGGATGGTCCACACTCCGCAAGCCCGCCGCCGTTCCGCCGCGCGACGCGCGGATCCAGGAGCTGCACATCCGTGACTTCTCGGTCGCGGACCGTACCTCGAAGCACCCGGGCCGCTATCTGGCCTTCACGGACAGCGGCTCCGACGGGATGAGACATCTGCGCGCGCTGGCCGCGTCCGGCACGTCGTACGTCCATCTCCTGCCGGCCTTCGACATCGGCACCATCCCGGAGCGCGCCTCCGGACAGACCACGCCCGCCTGCGACCTGAAGGTGTACGCCCCCGACTCGGCCGAGCAGCAGGCCTGTGTCACGGCGAGCGCCGCGAAGGACGCGTACAACTGGGGGTACGACCCGCTGCACTACACCGTGCCCGAGGGCTCGTACGCCTCCGACCCGGAGGGGACGCGCCGTACGGTCGAGTTCCGGCGGATGGTCCAGTCGCTGAACGGCGCCGGACTGCGCACGGTCATGGACGTCGTCTACAACCACACCGTGGCGAGCGGCCAGTCCGACAAGTCCGTCCTCGACAGGATCGTGCCCGGCTACTACCAGCGGCTGCTGGACGACGGCACCGTCGCCACCTCCACCTGCTGTGCCAACACGGCGCCGGAGAACGCCATGATGGGCAAGCTCGTGGTCGACTCGGTCGTCACCTGGGCGAAGGAGTACAAGGTCGACGGCTTCCGCTTCGATCTGATGGGCCATCACCCGAAGGCCAATATCGTCGCCGTACGCGAGGCGCTGGACGCGCTGACCGTGGCCAAGGACGGTGTCGACGGCAGGAGGATCGTCCTCTACGGCGAGGGCTGGAACTTCGGTGAGATCGCCGACGACGCGCGCTTCGTCCAGGCCACCCAGAAGCACATGGCGGGGACCGGTGTCGCGACCTTCTCCGACCGGGCGCGGGACGCGGTGCGCGGCGGCGGCCCCTTCGACGAGGACCCGGGGGTCCAGGGCTTCGCCTCCGGTCTCTACACCGACCCCAACTCCTCGGCGGCCAACGGCACTCCGGCCGAGCAGAAGGCCCGGCTGCTGCACTACCAGGACCTGATCAAGGTGGGGCTGACCGGCAATCTCGCCGGATACTCCTTCACCGACACCTCGGGACGTACGGTCACGGGCGCGCAGGTCGACTACAACGGCGCGCCCGCCGGTTACGCGGAGGCCCCCGGCGACGCGCTCGCCTATGTGGACGCGCACGACAACGAGTCGCTCCACGACGCCCTGGCCTTCAAGCTGCCCCCGGCGACCTCGGCGGCGGACCGCGCCCGTATGCAGGTACTGGCCCTGGCCACCGCCGCGCTCTCGCAGGGCCCGGCCCTCTCCCAGGCGGGTACGGATCTGCTGCGTTCCAAGTCCCTCGACCGCAACTCCTACGACAGCGGGGACTGGTTCAACGCGATCCACTGGAACTGCCGGGACGGCAACGGCTTCGGGCGCGGGCTGCCGCCGGCGGCCGACAACGAGAGCAAGTGGCCCTACGCCAGGCCCCTGCTGGTGAATCCGGCGCTCACACCGGGCTGTCCGGAGATCGACGGCGCCTCCGCCGCCTACCGGGATCTGCTGCGTGTCCGCACCACGGAGCCGGTCTTCAGCCTCACCTCCACGGACGCGGTCCGGTCCGCGCTGTCCTTCCCGCTCTCCGGGCCCGACGAGACACCGGGCGTCATCACCATGCGTCTCGGTGATCTCGTGGTGGTCTTCAACGCCACACCGGGGACCGGCGTCCAGCGGGTGGCGGCCCTCGCCGGACGGCCGTACACCCTGCACCCGGTGCAGGCCGCGGGAGCGGACCGTACGGTCAGGGAAGCCGCCTACGAGGCGGGCTCGGGCACCTTCACCGTGCCCGCGCGGACGGTCGCGGTGTTCACGGCGGCGGGGCGGCCGGGGTAGCCGGGGCGGACGCCGGTGAACGGGTTGGTGCGCTGAATCGACCGAACAAGACTCACTCTCGGTCGTTTCTGACTGTTTCCCACCATGGGTGTCTGCCCCGCTGTCCAACTGGGCCAGACTGTCCCCCGTGGTGGGGAACATTCCCGAGGAGAAGACCAGCTTCGTGGGCCGTCGGGCCGAACTGGTCCTGCTGGAACGGGCACTCGAAGAAGACCGGCTGATCACACTGACCGGTACGGGCGGTGTGGGCAAGAGCCGGCTGGCGCTGCGGGCCGCCGAACGGGCGGGCGGGCGCGGTGGACGCGACGGGCACGGCGGGGGACCGGCGGCCGGAGGAGGGCGTTTCCCGAGCGGTGAGGGTCGCTTTCCGGACGAACCCGGTCGCTTCTTTGACGGCCGGGACCGCTTCCGGGACGGTCCGGGCCGCTTTCCGGACGATCGGGACCGCTTCCGGGACGAGCAGAGCCCCTTCCCGGACGATCAGGACCCCTTCCCGGACGGGGTGTGGTGGGCCGATCTCTCGCCACTCCCCGACGGCCGGCTGCTGCTCACCACCGTCTCCGACGCCGTCGGGCTCGCCGACCACTCCCCGCGGATGCCCGTCGAGGCGCTCTGCGAATGGCTCGCGGACCGCCGGCTGCTGCTCGTCCTCGACTCCTGCGAGCGGATGGCGTCCGCCTGCGGCCATCTCGTCGGCGAACTGCTCACGGCCGCCCCCGGGCTCACCGTCCTCACCACCAGCAGACAGCCCCTCGGCGCCAAGGGCGAACATCTCATCGAGGTGCCGCCCCTGGCTGTGGGCAACGCTGTGGGCAACACCGCGGACTCCGTGGACGATGCCACGGACGACGGGGACGCGGAGGCCCTCCAGCTCTTCCGGGACCGCGCCGCCGTCGCCGCGCCCCGGGTGCGGCTGGACACCCCGGGTGCCGTCGCGGCCGCCGTCCGGATCTGCCGCGGACTCGAAGGCGTCCCGCTCGCCGTCGAACTCGCCTGTGCCCGGCTCGCCGACCACTCCGTCGAGCGGCTCGCCGAACTGCTGGACGCCCGGCTCGGCGCCCGGCTCGACACACTCACCGACCAGCGTGTCTGGCCCCAGCGCCATCGTGCCCTGCGCACCGCCATCGGCTGGAGCCATGAGCTGTGCGCGCCCCTCGAACGCCTCCTCTGGGCGCGGCTCTCCGTCTTCCGCGGGGACATGGAGGAGTCCGACGTACGGGAGATCTGCGCGGGCGGCCCGCTCACCCCCGTCGGTGTCGGCCGGGCCCTGGACGGTCTGGTCGCCCAGTCCGTCCTGCGGCGGGACGGCACCCGCTACCGGATGCTCGGCACCCTGCGGGAGTACGGCGCGATGTGGCTGGCCGAACTCGGCGAGGAGCGGCGGCTCGCCGACCGGCACGCCGCCCACTTCGCCGGTCTCGTACGGCGGGCCCACGCGGGATGGGCCGGCCCCGGCCAGACCGGCTGGTACCGGCGGATCTCCGACGCCCACGCCGATCTGTGCGCCGCGCTCGACCATCTGCTCGTCCACGACCCGGCGGCGGCCGTCGAGACGGCGGGCCGCGTCGGTTTCTTCTGGAGCCGCTGCCGGCATCTCCACGAGGCCCGGAGCTATCTGGAGCGCGCGCTCGACGCGTATCCCGTCCCCGGTCCGCACCGCACCCGCGCGCTCACGGCCCTCGGGATCGCGATCGTGTTCCAGGGCGACCACGAGGGCGCCTACCGCCTCGGTGAACGCTCCACGCTGGCGGCCTGGCACGACAAGGACCCCGAGTCCGCGCTCTTCGCCGCCTATCTCCTCGGTCTGAGCTGTCTGATGACGGGCCGCGCGCAGGCCGCCCACACGGTCGCCGACCGCGCCCTGCGCGCCCACCCCGGAGACCCCTTCGACTCGCTCCCGCGGCTGCTGTGCCGACTGGTCCTGGTCTTCTCGCTCACCGCGCTCGGCCGGCTCGACGAGGCGCGTGAGGAGGCGACCGGGCTGCGGCGGCTCTGTCTGGAGCACGGCGAACGCTGGACCCGTGCCTACGCGGACTACCAGCTCGCGCTGGTGCATCTGTTCCAGGGCCGCGCGGACGAGGCGGAGGCCCACGCCCGCGCGATGGTCGAGGACATGGAACAGCTCGGCGACGGCTTCGGGATCGCCGTCGGCCTCGATCTGCTGGCCGCCGCCGTCGCCGCGCAGGGCGACGGCGAACGGGCCGCGTACGCCTACGGCACGGGCCAGGCCTTCTGGCGCACGGTGGGTCATCCGCAGCGCGGCACCCCCGAACTCGGACCGGTCCGCGCCGAGTGCGAACGGCTGGCGCGCGCGGCGGCCGGGAACCTCGCGTACGAGGAGGCCTTCCACCGCGGTCTGGCGGCCGACGGCGAGAGCGGTCTCGCCCGCGCGCTCCGGAGCTGTCCGCCGAGGGAACCCGGGGCGTGAGCGCCGGGTGAAGCTGGTGCCTGAACGTTGTGTGAACCGGCCCGTGCGGGAAATCCGTTACGTATGACGTCCACCGACGTGAAAGACGCGAAGCCGCGCGCTCCCCGGCCGCCGCGCTGGAGCAAAATCCCCCTTGCCCTGGTCGTCGTGGCCGCGCTGCTCTTCCTCGGCAGCCGGCTCGATCTGCTGCCTGGATTCGGCAATCTGTTCGGCGAGGAGACCCACGACCGTACGGGACCGACCCTGCTCGAATCCATTCAGGACCTTGACCGCTACGAGGCCGCTTCCGGCAATTTCCAGGTCGTGGTGGATCTGGAGAAGGACGCCAAGTATCTGCCGGACGCGATCCGCGGCACCCGGACCCTCTATGTGGGCGCGGGCAGCGTCAGTTCGTATGTCGACTTCGGCGGTCTCGGCGAGGGCAGCGTCACCACCGACGAGGCGCGCACCTCCGCGACGATCCGGCTGCCGCACGCGCGCCTAGGCGAACCGGCCCTGGACCCGGACCGTTCGTACGCCGTGTCCAAACAGCGTGGACTGCTCGACCGGCTCGGGGACCTCTTCTCCGACAATCCGGCCGACGAGCGGGCCGTGAACCAGCTGGCCGCCCGGCATATCGCGGACGCGGCCAAGGAGAGCGAACTGACCGGGCGCGCCGAGAAGAACACCACGAGCATGCTCCAGGGCCTGCTGCGCTCGCTCGGCTTCACGAAGGTGACGGTGGTCTACGCGTGACGGCGTTCTGCGGGTGAGGGCGGTCTGCGGGTGACGGCCGGCAACGCCTGACGGTGGTGTCCGTCTGACGGCGGTGTACGCCTGAAGGTGGACTGCGGCTGGACGCCCAGCCGGGTGAGCCGGCCGACGAGATCGCCGAAGGCGCCGTCGGCCGGCTCGTCCGCGACGATACGGAGCAGGATCGCGGCCATCTCCTCGTCGTACGCCGCGCCGACCGCGGCCAGCGCGGCGAAGTCGTGCACGAGCTGCAACTCCAGCTCGTCGCGGGGGATACGCCGTCCGTCCAGCCAGATCAGCGCGGTCGTCTCGGCCAGCGACACCCAGGACCGTACGACCAGCTCCAGCCGCGCGGGCGGGCGGCCGACCCCGAGATGGGCCACGATCTGCTCGTACGCGGCCTGCCGCACCTCGCCGACCATCGCGGTCGCGGTGGACGAGCCCGCGGCGGGACCGCCGCGCATCAGGGCGGAGAAGCCGGGGCCGTGCTGCTCGACGAAGTCGAAGAAACGCCCCATGACCCGGAGCAGCCGCGCCCCGAGCGGCCCTTCGCGCGGCTCGGCGAACAGGTCCGCCAGATCGTCGGCGGCACGGCGCAGGGCGGCCTCGTACAGGCTCTGCTTGCCGGGGAAGTAGTGGTAGACGAGCGGCCGGGAGATACCGGCGGCCGCCGCGATCTCGTCGATCGACACGTCGTCGGGGGAGCGGCGGCTGAACAGCTCCAGCGCCACGCCGATGAGCTGTTGCTTCCGCTCTTCGACGCCCATCCTCCGACGCGCTACGGTCGTCATATGAACAGCCTAACGGGCGGACCTCCTGGGATGTCCGTTACGCTCGCCGTCCATGAGCGCATCTGACCAGGACGAGGCCGTGTACACGCCGACGCCGGAGCCCGAGCGCGACGGCCTGACACCCCGTCAGGCAAGGCGCACCGGCATCGCCCTGGCCTCGTTCCTGCTCGCGGTACTGGCGGTGCTGCTGCTCGTACGACTCGCCCAGCGGACGTCCGTACTGGTGGTCGGGGTCTACGGCCTGGCGATGATCCTGTGCGGCATAGTGATCGAACTCAACCGCCACGGCCGCACCCGCCTGGGCATCTGGCTGCTGGGCACGGGCCTGATAGCAGCCCTGGGCGCGGACTGGCTCCTGCCGTAATTTTTTGAGGCTCGGTTCGCCTCCGGGGCGCTTTTTGTCGATGCCGACGGTCGACCGTGCTCGGTCCGCTCGTACCTCACGGACCTGCGCGCGCTCTCCCTTTCGGCACCGACGCGCCCCTTCGGCTCACTCGCCATCGGCCGGCCGCGACCAGAACATGTCCGCACCCCGGGGCGGCCGAGGCGAGCCGGCACTCGGACGGGGCCTCACGAGCAGGAGGCCGACGGGAGTGGAAACCCTCCAAGAACGCCTGGGTATTACTGTCCCGGACGAGGTGACCGCCCGTATCCGTACGGTCGCAGACTTGCGGGATGCGGCGGACCACCCGGTCACCGCGCCATCGCCGTCTATGACCTCCGAGGACACCGGCTCATGAGCGAACGCGTCATCGTCCCCCGCAACCGCGGCTTCCTGTTCATCGACTCCCATCCGGCGGGCTGCGCGCGGCTGGTAGACGACATGTGGCAGGCCGTCCCCTCTCCCACCGCCGTGCCGGATCGTGCTCCGGTGGCACTGGTGATCGGATCGTCCGCCGGATACGGGCTGGCCGCGACCATCGCGGGCCTGGCACGCGCCGGGATCCGGGGCATCGGCGTCTGCTTCGAGAAAGCACCCGAGCGGCGCACCGGGACGGCCGGCTGGTACCGCACGGCCGCCACCGCCGATCTCGCGCGCCGCCACGGCCGGGACATGGTCTTCCTCAACGGTGACGCCTTCTCGGACGCCATGAAGGAGCAGGTCGCCGACCTCATCGAGCGCAGGTTCGGCGGACGGCTGGACCACCTCGTGTACTCGGTCGCCGCGCCCCGTCGTACCGACCCCGACACAGGTGTCACCTACGCGTCCGTACTCAAGCCCGTAGGCCAGGCGTACCGCACGAAGACCCTCGTCTTCGACGACGGCGCACCCGAAGTGCGCGACGTGGAGTCCTCGGCGGCCGAGGGCGACGACATCGCCCGGACGATCGCTGTCATGGGCGGCGCGGACTGGGAACGCTGGATCGACCACCTCGCCGGTCGCGGGCTGCTCGCGGACGGGTTCACCACGGCCGCCCTCTCCTACATCGGCTCCTCGCTGACCGGCGCGATCTACCGGCAGGGCACCATCGGCGCCGCCAAGGCCCACCTCGAAGAGACGGCGCGCACGCTGGACGAGCGGCTGGGCAAGCTCGTCGGCGGCCGGGCGGTGACCTCCGTCAACGGAGCGGCCGTCACCCAGTCCTCGACCGCCATCCCCGGTATCGCCCTGTACGTCGGACTGCTGCGCGGAGTCCTCGGCGACGCGATGGTGCCGCCCATCGGCCAGCTCACCGAGCTGTGGGACCAGCTCACCGGTGTCCGTCCGCTCGACCTGGACGACAAGGGCCGCGTACGCCTGGACACCTGGGAACTCGCCCCCGGCGTCCAGGCCGCCGTCACCGACCGGTGGAACGCGGCGACCACCGCCACCGTGGCCGGCCTCGCCGACCTCGACTGGTTCCACTCCGAAGTCCTGCGCCTGTACGGCTTCGCCGTGCCCGGCGTCGACTACACGAAGCCGGTCGAGACCGACGTCCCCTGGCCCGACGCCGCTACCTGACCTCCTGCTCCACGACGACATCGTGGCCGGCGGCCCCGCCGGGAGGCGCACCGGGAGGCGCACTGCCGGGAGGCGGGTCCGGGTCAGCGGAGGGCGTTCACTCTCGTGCCCTCCCGGTCCTTGCCGTACAGCGCCGCCTCCGTGCCCTCCTTCGACCTGACCGCCAGCAGGCGGCCCTTCGCGCGGGCCTCGATGCCGCCCGAGACCTCCAGCGAGGCGAGCTGTTCGCTGCCCGCCGCCAGTACGTACCACCGGCCGTCCCGTGACTTCCACAGCACGCCCGCCAGCACCCGGGGCTCGCGGGCGCCGCAGGCCGGGGTGTCCTCCGCTCGGGCCGCGACCGCGGCCGGGGCGGCCGGGCGTTCCGAGGGGGCCTGGAACTGGGCCAGGACGCGGGTGTCCGTCCCCCGCCAGGTCTCCGCGCGGGTGCACAGCCACCGCGCCGTACCGTTGGACTCGGGCAGGGGCTGGCGGGCGTACTCCCAGGAGTTCACGGAGCGCACCCCGTGCGACCGCACCGCCGGCAGCAGACAGGCCGTACGCGCCCAGGCCGCCCGGTCCGCCGCGTCGGACACGTCCTCCGGTGACGACGGCGGTCCGGACGTCAGCCGCGCGGGGATCAGCTCGCCGAGATCGGTGAGCAGCCGCTCCGTACCGTCGGCGCGTACCTCCAGCGTGTCCCAGGACGCGCAGTCCCGCGCCGTCGCCGGGCTGTCCAGCGGCTCCGTCACCCCGTGCGTGTCACGGCGCAGCGGACGCGCGGACCCCTCCGGGTCGAGCAGATCGCGTACGGACGTCTCCCGCACCCACGGCGCCGTCAGATAGCGCACATTGCCGTCGGAGCGGCCGAGGACCAGCGCCCCCGAGACCGTCGCGTCCGCGCCGTCGACCCGCGCGAAGTCGAGCGCCACGGCCGCGTCGTCGTCCGCGCCGCCCGCCCGGCCGCCGCCTCCGTGCCCGCCCGCCACGGGCTCCGCGTACCGCACCACCCGCAGACCGTCGTGGAAGAGCACCACCCGCGCCGCGTCGACCCGTCCCGCGTACAGGAGTTGGGGCGGTCCCATGGGCGGACCCGGCGGGGTCGAGGGGGTCGCCGTGACCCGTACCGCCGCCCCCGGCCGCGTCCAGACCGCCAGCGCCCGGCGCAGCAGGTCCCGGTCCCCGGCCAGTGGTCCGCGCGCGGGCCAGACGGAGAAGTCCGTACGGGCGGAGGTCTCCCACGCGGCGGGCGCGACCCGCCGTACCCGCGCCGGATCCAGAGCCGCCTCGCTCGCGGGGTTGCGCGCGTACGCGGGCGCCGCCGCCCCGTCCGGACCCCACCCCTTGCCCGGCAGCCCGAACAGCGCGCCGCAGACGACCACGGCCGCCATGGCGGCGAGCGCGGCCCGCGCGTGCTGGCGGCGGCGCATCAGGTCCGTGGGCCGTGCCTGGAGCGAACAGGGGTCGAACTCCGGCGAGTCCAGCAGCTCGCCGGCGTCCACCGTGCCGACCGTCCTCAGCCCGCCGGCCTGCGCGAGCGCCGTGTCGGCGTCCCGGACCCCCGCCGCGCCCAGCACCCGCCGTACCTCCGGGTCCGCCAGCCCCTCCAGACCGCGCAGCACGAACGCCGCGCGTGCCGCCGAGGAGAGCCCGGACAGCCGCTGGTCCAGGGCGAGTTCGTCCGCCCCGCCCGAGTGCGGGAACAGCCTCAGCCCCCACACGTGCGGCAGCAGCGGCGGCAGTTGGGCGCGTCTGGGCCGGGCGAGGCGGCGCAGCGGACGTCCGGCCTCCAGCGCCTGGCGCAGTACCCGCCCGCGTACGTACGCGTACCCGAGGTCCCGCGCGCTCCCGTCCGTGCGGCGCGGCGCGGGGATCCCGGAACCGTCCGCCGCCGTACGGCCGCGCGGGAGCGAGCGCTGCACCAGGGCGTGCGCGGTCAGCACTCGCCGGTTGCGGCCGAGCGACGGCGGCAGTACGAGATAGGCGATCCGGACGAGCCGGGGGTAGTGCTCGACGAGGGCCGCCTCGGCCTGTTCGACGCCGATGGCGGCGGCCGGAGGTTCGGAAGGGGTCACGGCGGCGGTGACGGCTTTGTCCTGGGGCACGTTCAGCAGAACGAGCGATACGTCGGATGGTCACCACATCCCATCCCGGGGGTCCGTCCCGCGGGTCCGTCCCGGGGGTCTGTCCCGGGGGCCGGTCCTGCGGGTCCGTGCCGCGGGTCCATCCCATCCCGCCGTTCCCTCCCGCACCGGTGGGCTCACAGGGCACGATGGCCCCATGCGCAAGGAACGATCCCGAGTGGTACTGGCAGCCCTGGCCCTGGTTCTGGCGGCCGGCTGTGGCGCGAACGACGGCGCGGACCACGACTCGAACGACAACAAGGCTCCCGACGCGCCGAAGACGGCGACCGGGAGCCTCGAACAGCTCGCCTCGCAGGCGGAGTGCGAGCCGAACATCCAGACCGACGCGACCGAGCTGCGGCAGGCCAACTGCGCCACGGGCGACGGAAAGTATGTGCTGGCCACCTTCGCCACCGACCGCGGCCAGCGCGAGTGGATCAACGAGGCCAAGGACTACGGCGGTTCGTATCTCGTCGGCAGGAAGTGGGTCGCGGTCGGTGACGCGAAGGTGGTCGCGGCGCTGCGCGGCCGGCTCGGCGGGACCCTGGAGACCGGCTCGTCACACCACTCCGGGAGCACCGGCAGCACCGGGAGTACCGGAGCCACCGGGAGCGGTGGTGGGGAGCACGAGGGGCACTCGGGTCACGACATGAGCCGGCCGCGCGGCGCGGGTGCGGGGGGTTGACGCGGTAACGCCGTCCGCGGTGCGTCCAGCGGTGCCCGCGCCCGCCCTGCCCGTGCGTCAGCGGCACTTACGCCCGGTGTTGATGCAGCTCACCACCCGGTTCATCAGGTTCTCGTCGAAGACGTTGATGAAGTCGCCGTGGTCGGTGACGGGCTTGTGGAGCTGCTCGGGGAAGGAGTCCAGGGCGAATCCCGGCCCCGGCGGCACGGCGTACACGATCCGCTGCTGGAGCTGCGGAATCGCCTTGAAGCCGTTCTGGCAGCGGCCGTTCTGGTCGGCGAACGCCACATGCGTGCGGTGGTTGGCGCTGTCGGTGTTCTGGCCGTCCCAGCAGCTCTGGAACTTGAACGTACGGACCACCTGGCTGCCCTCGGGGCAGATCGGGTATTTGTCCTTGAGCTGGCGGTTCTCGAATCCGGTGCAGCTCCACGAGGCATTGGCGTTGGCGTTGCCATTGACGAACGCCTTGGCGTCACCGGTGATGATCCGCAGGAACCGCGGCATCGCCGTGACCTTGGACACCGGGCTGCCCGCGAATTTCAGGGTCACCTGGGCCGGAGTCTGGATCTCCCCGACATTGCCCTCCTTGCCACCGCCGTCGGCATTGGCGTCGGCCTCCGCCTGTCCGTTCTGGAGACGCAGGACCGGCCAGTAGTACGTCGACTTGTCACCCTGATTACGGCAACTGGTCGCCGCGGCGGCGAGAATGTCGTCGGTCGCGAAGGCGTCATTGGACTGATTGCCGACGTAATCGTGCATATGGTGAGCACCATTGCTCACACCTGGTGCGACGATGACATTGTCCGAATTGAACTTTCCGGCCTCGTTGCGACCGCATTCGGTGGTGAAAGCGCCCTTTGACGAGCCGCGGCGCTGACGGGGCTGGCTGACATTCGGCTGGACGGTCGTGATGTCGACGAAGTCGGAGGCCTCGGGACCGTTGCCGGCCTGTCCGCCGCCACCGGCCTCGCCGCCGCCGTTCTGTCCGTCGCCCTGGCCGCCGTCCTGGCCCTGGCCCGGATCCTGGCCCTGGCCGGCGTCCTGGCCGCCGTCCTGACCTTGACCGCCGTCCTGGCCCTGGCCGCCGTCCTGGCCGCCGGTCTGACCGTCGCCGTTCTGTCCGCCGCCACCGGCGTTGCCGTCGGCCCGCAGGGTGCAGGGCGCCAGCGCCTCCAGACCCTGCGGACGCCTGCCGACGCGGTCGATCGCGTTCGTGATCCGCTCCAGCGAGGCCAGCCGCTTCTGCTTCAGCGGATTGAGAATGGTGTTCTCGGCGAGGGCCGGATCCTGCTCGATCTGCTCCTTCTGATCGGCGAACCGCTGGTAGGCCTGGGTGATCTGGCTGTCGATCTTGGCCAGCTCACGGTCGACCTGCCAGCGTGCTCCTCGCGGTACGTCCGTGAGTTCGTTCGCCACATCAGGACAGTCGATGGTCGACATCGCCTGTCCGGCATTCTCACTCTGCGGCGGACGCTGGTGGGACCTGCCCTCACCCGCGGATGCGTAGACATTCATCGCTACCAGCCCACCCCCGCCCAGGAGCAAGGCAGCCGAGGCGGCGATCGCCCGGTTTGCCAGTGTGGAGCGTTTTCTCGATGTGCGTCCCATGGAACTCCTCAAGCTTCGTTTGCCGGTTACAGGGAAATCTCGGCAGGGGGAGAAGCGAAGCGCTCCGTTCCATACGGACCTGATTCGCGGGGTGTTCAGCCGCCGCGCGAATTCATAGAAAACTCCATCAACAAACCGGGCGGATACCCCTCATTGCGGCCGATCCGGTGTCACGCGTCCCGGTCCAGATACGCGAGCACCGCGAGCACCCGGCGGTTGTCGTCGTCCGACACCGGCAGGTCCAGCTTCCCGAAGATGTTCGAGGTGTGCTTGGCCACCGACCGCTCCGTGATGACGAGTTGGCCGGCGATGGCGGCATTGGAGCGGCCCTGTGCCATCAGCTCCATCACCTCGCGCTCACGCGGTGTCAGACCGCCGATCGGTCTGTCCTGCGCACGCCGGGACAGCAACTGCGAGATGACCTGGGGGTCCATCGCCGTACCGCCCGTCGCGACCCTCCGTACCGCGTCGATGAACTGGTCCGCGTCGAAGACCCGGTCCTTCAGCAGATAGCCGACCCCGCCGTTGCCGTCCGCCAGCAGCTCGCGCGCGTACAACTGCTCGACGTGCTGGGACAGTACGAGGACGGGCAGCCCGGGACGCGCGCGCCGCGCGGCGAGCGCGCACTGGAGGCCCTCGTCCGTGTGGGACGGCGGGAGCCGGACATCCACGACCGCGATGTCCGGCGTCAGCTCCGCGAGGGCCTTGGTCAGTTCGGGCCCGCTCTCCACCGCCGCCAGGATCTCGAAGCCGAACGCCTCCAGCATCCGGACCAGACCGTCACGCAACAGGAAGAGATCTTCGGCTAGGACAACTCGCAAGGAATCTCCATGGTCACCATGGTGGGACCGCCCGCGGGGCTGCTGACGGCCAGGACACCGTCGAATGTACCGAGCCTGCGTTCCAGACCGCTCAGCCCCGACCCCTTCCCGATCATCGCCCCCCCGACCCCGTCGTCGGTGACCGCGATACGCAGCATTCCCTCCCCGTACGACAGATCGACCCAGATCCGGTCGGCGTTCGCGTGCTTGACCGCGTTGGTCAGGGCCTCGCTCACCGCGAAGTACGCGGCCGACTCGACCGGCGCCTCCGCACGGCCCGGCAGCTCCACACCGACCTCGGTCGGCATGGGCAGCCGCAGCGCCAGCGCCTTCACGGCGTCACCGAGCCCCCGCTCCGCCAGCACCGGCGGATGGATCCCCCGGACGAGGTCGCGCAGCTCGGTGAGCGCCTCCGCCGAGGACTGACGGGCCTTGCCGATCAGCTCCTTGGCCCGTGCCGGGTCCCGCTCGATCAGTGCCTCGACGGTGCCCAGATCCATGCCCATCGCGACCAGCCTGGCCTGCGCGCCGTCATGCAGATCGCGCTCGATCCTGCGCAGCTCGGCCGCCGAGGTGTCCACCGCGTCGTGCCGGGACTCGGTCAGCCGCTCGATCCGCAGGGCCAGCGCCTGGTCATGGGTGGGCGCGAGCAGCGGCCTGGCCAGCAGGAAGTGGAGCCGCAGCAGATCGGCGGCGTAGCGCATACCGAGGACGAGCAGCACCAGACCGAGCGCGGCGGCGGCCAGTCCCGTCAGCTGGCTGTCGACGGGGACGAACCCGTACCAGTACGGGTCGTTCCTGAACACCCGCCACAGGCCCGCGGCCAGGACGAATCCCTCCAGCGCGTAGAGGTTCACGGCGAAGGTCAGCAGGGCGATGACACTGCCGATGGTCATGTCGATCAGCAGCCACTGGAGATCACGCCAGGTCGCCGGGTCCTTGAGCAGCAGGGTGCAGCGCTCGACCTGACCGGTGATCCCGCCGCGTATGTCCGGCGGGAACGGGCGGTACGGCACCGGAATCCGTACGTCCGACCAGGTGGCGGCCAGCAGCCGGCGGTAATTGGCGTGTTTTCTGACCGCTGCCACCAGCGCCGGGGTGGTGACGACTCCCACGCCCAGCGGGATGAGGGCGATCGAGACCACCGTCAGCACGAAGAGTGTGATCGACCCGGCGAGCGTGACGAACGACAGCGCCAGCCCCCGGCATGCCGCCGTCAGCGACTCCCGGATCTTCCGTCCGTCCATGGCGATCTCTCTCCTTCATGGTTCTTCACGGTCCCTCGCGGCGGGCGGCCTTCGCGGCGCCCGCCGACGGCCCTGGTTCCGGGCGTGGCACCCAGTCTGGACGGCCCCGACGGGACCCGGCAGCCGGTCACCCCCCTACCAGGGGTGTTGCCAGCACCACCCCCGATCAGGGGGCCTGGCGGCTGGGGCGGACGGTCCCGGATTCCTAACGTCGTGAACGTCTGGTCCCGGCTTACCCCGCTCTTACCTCTGGAGGCGAAACCGCCATGAGCACGAGACAGAATCTCGCGGCACGTATCGGTGTGTGGAGCGCACACCATCGCAAGACGGCGATCATGGGCTGGCTGCTCTTCGTCGTTCTGGCCGCGGCTCTCGGCGGCGCCTCGGGCATGGTCGAGATGACGGCGTCCGAGAACGGCGCGGGCGATTCCGCCAAGGCCGAGCGCATCCTCGACGAGGCCGGGATCGACCATCCGGCCGGGGAGCTGGTCATGGTCAGCAGCCGGACCGACGGCGGCTGGCGGACGGCCGCCGGCGAGCTGACCGAGGCCGTACGCGGGACGGGCGAGGTGGGCAGGATCGAACCGCCCCTTCCCTCGAAGGACGGCAGGGACGCCCTGATCAGCTTTGAGATCAAGGGCGACTCGACGACGGCGGCCGACCGGGTGCAGCCCGTGCTGGACGCCGTACGGGAGACCGGGGAGACCCACCGGGACGTACGGATATACCAGTTCGGCGAGGCGAGCTCGGGCAAATGGCTCGGTGATCTGCTCGCCGACGACTTCCGGCGGGCCGAGTTCACCGCCGTACCGCTGGCGCTGGGCATCCTGCTGGTCGCCTTCGGGGCCGTCGTCGCCGCGCTGCTGCCCGTCGGGCTCGCGCTCACCGCGTGCATGGCCGCGTTCGGACTGCTCTCGCTCGCCAGCCACCAGCTCCATCTCTTCCAGACGACCTACTCCGTGATGTTCCTGATGGGACTCGCCGTCGGTGTCGACTACTGCCTGTTCTATCTGCGGCGCGAGCGTGACGAGCGCGCCGCCGGACGCGACGCCGAGACCGCGCTGCGGATCGCGGCGGCCACCAGCGGCCGGGCCGTCCTGGTCTCCGGGGTGACGGTGATGGTCGCGATGGCCGGGATGTTCCTGTCCGGGCTGATGCTCTTCAAGGGCTTCGCCCTCGCCACCATCCTGGTCGTCTTCATCGCGATGCTCGGCTCCGTGACCGTGCTGCCCGCGCTGCTGGCCTGGCTCGGCGACCGTATCGACGCCGGACGCGTGCCGTTCCTCAACCGCCGCGGGAAGAAGACCGCGCACGAGAGCGGCGGGAGCGGCGGCCGGGCGCACGAGAGCGGCAGACTGGCGGGCGCGCTCCTCAGGCCCGTACTGGCCAGGCCGAAGCTCTTCGCGGTGGTGTCGGCGGCGGTGCTGGTGGCCCTGGCGGTGCCGGCGCTCGGTATGAAGACCGAATCGCTGGGGATGGAGAAGCAGTTCGGCTCGGAGGCCTCGCTGACGGTCGCGTACCGGCATATCACCGAGACGTTCCCGGGCGGTCCCGCACCGGCGCTGGTGGTCGTGAAGGCCGACGACATCGGGTCGGCCGGGGTACGGAAGGCGCTCGGGCGGATCGCCGGGGAGTCCGCGACGTCCGCGACGTCCGGGGAGTCCCGGGCCAGGGTGACCGTGCACGAGGAGCGGAACGTCGCGGAGATCGAGGTCCCGCTGGCGGGCAACGGCAGCGACGGACGCTCGAAGGCGGCCCTGGCCGAACTGCGCGAGGAACGGCTGCCCGCCGCCTTCGCGGGCACGGGCGCGCAGGTCCATGTGACCGGTGATCTCGCCGGGTCGGTGGACTTCACCGCGCAGCTCAAGCGAGGCATCGTCCCGGTCTTCGTCTTCATCACCGCCGTGACCTTCCTGCTGATGCTGGTCTGCTTCCGGTCGTATGTCATCGCCGTCACCGCGATCGTGCTCAATCTGCTCTCCGTGGTGGCCGCGTACGGGGTGATGGTCGCTGTCTTCCAGCACGGCTGGGGGGCGGAGCTGCTCGGTACGGAGAAGGTGGGGGCGATCGAGAGCTGGATGCCGCTGTTCGTACTGGTGGTGCTCTTCGGGCTGTCGATGGACTACCACGTGTTCGTGGTCTCCCGGATCAGGGAGGCCCGCGACCGGGGGCTGGACACCTCGTCGGCGATCCGCGAGGGCATCCGGCGCACGGCGGGCGCGGTGACCGGTGCCGCGGCCATCATGGTCGCTGTCTTCGGGGTCTTCGGGACGCTGTCCATGCAGGACATGCAGCAGATGGGCGTGGGGCTGGCGGTGGCGGTGCTGCTGGACGCGACGCTGGTGCGGATGGTGCTGCTGCCTTCGGTGATGGCGCTGCTGGGGGAGCGGAACTGGCGTACGCCGAGGGGGCTGCGGTGGCTGCCGGAGCTGGAGCACGGAGACGGGGACGGCAACGGTGACGGCAACGGTGACGGGGACGCGGGTGCGGGAGCTCCGGGGCCCCGGCACGCGGCGCCGGTGACGACCCGCTGACGGCTCGGCGGTTTCCCGCCGGCTCATGGTCCGGACACTCCACGGGGGGCGTCCGGGCCATGTCCGTGCGCGGGGTGGAGCGGCGGGGTGGAGCGGCGAGGTGGAGCGGCGAGGTGGATTGTCAGTGGTGCCTGGCACGATCTCTGTGACGGGATGAGGAACGACCAGGGGGCAGACCATGGGCACATGGGACACCGGCCACTTCGACAACGACACGGCGGCGGACTTCGCCGGGGATCTGGACGACGCGACAGAGGCGAGGCGTACGGAACTGGTGCGTGAGGCGCTCCTCCGCGCGACCGCCACCGAGGACTATCTGGACAGCGACGAGGCGGTGGTGGCGGTGGCCGCCGCCGCGCTGGTCGCCGAGCAGTGCCCCGGCGGACCGCCCGTGGAGACGGTGTACGGCCCGGACGAGCCCCTGCCCCGCTTCCCCGAGGAGCTGAGAGCCCTCGCGCTCCGGGCCCTGGACCGGGTGACGGCGGACAAATCCGAGCTGCGTGATCTCTGGGTCGACGCGGACGGGGAGGACGGCGAGTGGCACCGGGGGATAGCGAGGCTCAGGAGCACCTTGACGGCCGCGATATCCACGCGGCTCTAGGCCCGGTCCTGTTCCGCCCGGCCCGGCCCGGTCCTGTTCCGTCCGGTCCGGTCCTGTCCGGTCCCGTTCTGCTCGGTCCGGTTCGGGGTCAGTCCGTGGTGAGCAGCTTGGCCTCCAGCTCGGGGGCCAGGCCCACCGTGGGGCGGTCCGGGCGCTGTGGTGCCCGGCCGCCGATCGACTCCAGCCAGGCCCAGGTGTCCGCGACGGTCTCCGCCACCGGACGGCAGTGCAGACCCGTGGCCAGGGCCTTGGAGACATCGCCCTGGTGCAGGGTGTCGTGGAGTTCCCCCCGCGGCAGCCAGACCGGCAGGTCCGTCCAGGGCTCGACACCCGCCGCGAGGATTTGCTCCGGCGCCGTCCAGCGCAGTTCGGCGTCGGAGCCGGTCACCCGGACGCAGGTGTCGAGGAGTTCCCCCATGGTGGTGTGCCCGGCTGGGCTCACCAGGTTGTAAGGACCGCCCAGCTCCTGGCGTATCGCGTCGAGGGTCCACTCGGCGAGATCGCGCGCGTCGATGTACTGGAGCGGGTTGTCGCGGGGGCCCGGGGCCAGTACGGGACCGCCCTGGGCGATCCTGCCCAGCCACCACGGAAGCCGGCCGATGTTCTCCCAGGGGCCGAGGATCAGTCCGGCGCGCACCAGCAGCGCCCGGTTGCCGAAGACCGCCTCGGCGGCCAGTTCGCCGCCCCGCTTGTCCTGGGCGTAGGCGGTCTGGCCGGCCTCCGGCGAAGCGCCCGTCACCAGCGGGCCGTCCTCGTTCAGACCGGGCGGGGCCGGGTGGCTGTACACCGAGCGGCTGGAGATGTACGCGTACCGGTCGACGGCGCCGGCCAGCAGCCGGGCCGCCGAGAGCACCGCGGAGGGGGCCGCCGACCAGGTGTCGACGACCGCGTCCCACTCGCCCTTGGCGAGCGCGGCCAGACCGTCGGGGGCGGTGCGGTCGCCGAGCAGGGTGACCACGCCCGCCGGTGCCTCATGACGGCCGCGATGGAAGACGGTCACCTCCCAACCACGCCCGAGCGCCGCCTCCGTGACAGCGCGGCCGACGAATTCCGTACCACCGAGGATCAGGAGTCTCATGGCACCGACTCTGCCCGTGAGCGGGCGTCGAGGACAGTGGTATTCGCCGTCAGGGGAATCGGGGGGTCCGGGGATCTCCCGCTCGGTCCCACGGAGATGGCAGCATGTGCGGACCATGACAGATGCCCGGTCGCCGCTGCGCGCCCTGCGGGCCGCGGCCTTCGCGGCGGTGTGCGTGACTCTGGCGGCGGTGGGGCATTCGTACACATCCGGGCATGAGATCCCGCCCGGGGCGCTGTGGACGGCGTTCGGCGTGACCGGATGTCTGGCCTGGCTCGCGGGCAGCCGGCGCCGTGGGGCCGGCTCGATCGGGGCCGCCCTGGTCACGGTGCAGGGCGTGCTGCATCTCCTCTTCGCCGGGGCGCTGCCCTACGGACTGTCCGCGTCCGCCCGGCTGTCCGCGTCCGCGCATGGACCGCGTACGCATCCCGACGCGGGTACGGGGCTGGGCGCGGGCCCCGGTATGAGCATCGGCCCTGGCTCCGGCGTGGACGTCGGCATGGATGTCGGCATGGGCCCCGACATGGGGACGGCCATGCGGATGGGCGGCGCGGGCACCGGGCCCGAGGGGCAGCCGGGCGTGCTGGACGCCCTCACCGACGGTTCCGTCGGCATGCTCGCCGCCCATCTCCTCGCCGCCGCCGTCTGCGCGCTCTGGCTGGCCCGGGGCGAGGCGGCCCTCTTCCGGCTCGTGCACGCCGTCGGCGCCCTGGCCTTCTCGCCGCTCCGGCTGCTGCTCACCGCCGTACGGCTGCCCGCGGCGCCACGGCTGATACGGCCCCGCCCGGAGACCACCGCGACGGACCGTGTCCAGGGCGTCATACCGGCGCACACGCTCTCGCGGCGCGGTCCGCCCGCGTTCCGTACCGCTCGTACCACGGCCCCTGGAGCCGCTGCCATCACCACTGTCTGACGTCGGGCGGCGGCCGGGGCCGGATTCCCCATGCCCACGCCAACACCGAGGACAGTCATGGCCATCGACGACCCCGTACAGGGCGCCGCCGCGCACGGCACGACCACTTCCGAGCCGGCCCCCGAGCCGGCACCCGAATCCGCGTCCGAGTCGGCGCCCGAATCCGCGGCGGGCACTCCGTCCGGCTGGAGTGCCCTGCGGCCCCTTGTGCTGCGTCTGCACTTCTACGCGGGCCTGCTCATCGCCCCGCTTCTGCTGGTGGCCGCCACCAGCGGCTTCCTCTACGCCCTCTCCTTCCAGGCGGAGAAGGTGATCTACCGGCACGAGCTGCGGGCGCCGGTCGGCGACCGTACCGTTCCGCTCTCCCAGCAGCTCGACGCCGCCCGCGCCGCACGCCCCGACGGCACGGTCACCTCCGTACGCCTCCCGGCGGGAGACGGCGCCACCACCCAGGTCCTGATGACCGCGCCCGGCGTCGAGGAGGGCAAGTCGCTCGCCGTCTTCGTCGATCCGTACACCGCGGAGATACGCGGAGAGCTGACCAGTTACGGCAGTTCCGGCGCCCTGCCGCTCCGTACCTGGATCTCCGAACTCCACCGCCATCTCCATCTGGGCGAGCCCGGCCGTATCTACAGCGAACTCGCCGCGAGCTGGCTCTGGGTGGTCGCCCTCGGCGGGGTTCTGCTCTGGACCGGGCGCAGACGCGCCTCGAAGCGCGCGCTGCTGATACCCGAGCGGGGGGCCACCGGGCGGCGCCGGACGCTCTCGCTGCACGGCTCGGTCGGGCTGTGGGCCGTGACCGGGCTGGTGCTGCTCTCCGCCACGGGGCTGACCTGGTCGCGGTACGCGGGCGAGAACATCGGCGCGGTCCAGGACCAGCTCGGCGGCGCCACTCCGGCCGTCTCGGCCACCCTCGAAGGGGGTACCGGCGGAGCCGGCGGCGGCCATGAGGGCCACGAGGGCATGGAGGACATGCCGGGGATGGAAGGGACGGACGGCGCGGGCGCCATGGATGTCGGAGTCGATCTGGCGGTCGTCGCCGCACGTCAGGCCGGTCTCGACGGACCGCTCTCGGTGACCCTGCCGAAGGAGGGGAGCGGTTATGTCATCGCCCAGACGGACACCCAGGTCCCGGTCAGGCTCGACTCGGTCGCCGTCGATCCCGCCAACGGCATGATCATCGACGAGCTGCGCTTCGCCGACTATCCCCTGCTCGCCCAGCTCACCCGCTTCGGGATCGACGCCCATATGGGCGTCTTCCTCGGACTGGTCAATCAGCTCGCGCTCGCGGCTCTCGCTCTCGCGCTGATCCTGCTCATCGTGTGGGGCTACCGGATGTGGTGGCAGCGCAGACCCACCAAGGAGCGCGGGCTGACCGTGGGCAGGCCGATACCGCGCGGTGCCTGGCGCCGGGTGCCGCTCACCGTTCTGCTGCCGGTCGCGGCGGTGGTGGCCCTGGTCGGCTGGTTCGTGCCGCTGCTGGGCATCAGCCTGCTGGTGTTCCTGGTCCTGGACGGTGCGCTGGGTCTGTCGGCCCGCGTCCGCGCACGCTCCCGAGCCCGGACGTAACTCCTCCGCGCCGGGCGCACAGAGCCTGACCGGTCCGGAAGCGGACCGGTCAGGCCTGGAGGCTCAGAGCGTGCGGCTCAGGGCGTGTACTTGTACCCGACCCGGCGTACGGTCTGGATGGTGCGGCGGTACTCGGCCCCCAGTTTGCGGCGCAGCCGTGCCACATGGACATCGACGGTCCGCCCGTCGCCCACATGCCCGTAGCCCCACACCGTGGTCACCAACTGGTCGCGGGTGTGCACCCGGTGGGGGTGCGCCACGAGATGGGCCAGCAGCTCGAATTCGAGATACGTCAGGTCCAGCGGCTTCCCGTCCACGACGGCGATCCGCTGGGCGTTGTCGATCCGGACAGGACCGTCGCCCGTGGCCCGCGCGCCGGAGGTGTCCCCCGGCCCGGCGGACCCGGCGGGGTCCGTCCCCGCGGGGCGGTACGGCGCGGAGGCGGCCAGCACGGCGGCCTGCTGGTCGGCCGGTACGAGGACGAGATAGCCGATCATCGGCGGCTGTCCCGGCAGCGAGGGCAGCGTGTGCTGGGGCGCGGGCAGCCAGGTCGCGCCGGGCGGCAGGAAGTCCACGACCTGTCCGGTGGGAGCGGCGGCGGGACGGGGGGCCGCCGGGGCGGTCTCGTCACGGTCGACGGCACGGAGCCGGTGACGGCCGGGCGTCGCCGGTTTCTGGTTGTGTGCGGCGGCCGCGGCCGCCGTGGCGGAGAAGGAGCGGGGGTTCGCCATGAGGGGTCAGCTCTTTCGCGCGAGGGAGTCGTCGAGGCGACAGGACGGACGGGACGTACGTCGTGCGCGGCGGCCGAAGGCCTCGAAGGAGGTTTTAGAGGGCCGACGCGTTCCTCGCGGCGCAACACACACGGTCGAAGTCGTGGTGCTGCCGGGACGGCCAGAACGGCTCCAGGTCGCTGGGACCTGTCGCGGGGTGCTGGTGGCTGGCCATGCCCCCATTGAAGCAGATACCGGCGTGTCGCAGCAGGTCGCTTTCCGCTGTCCACGCGCTTCCGCGACGTGACGGTCAGCACAGCGCCACCGAAGCGGTGGCGCGGTGGCGCGGCGGCCGGCCGGACCTCGCGACCGGACGGTGCGGGTACGGCGGATCGGTGCCGGACGGCGGAGGGGGGCGGTACGGCGGAGGGGGGCGGACGCCGTTGTCGGCGACCGCCCCCCTCCGGGAGCTGTGAGCGGGGTGGACGGCCCGTCGGGACGGCCCATGGGGTCCGCGCCCGTCGGGACCGGCCCGTCGGCTCAGATCTGGCCGGCCTTCTCCAGGGCCGTGCAGCAGGTGTCGACGATCAGCCGCGTCACCACGTACGGGTCGACGTTGGCGTTCGGACGGCGGTCCTCGATGTAGCCCTTGCCGTCCTGCTCGACCTGCCACGGGATACGCACCGACGCGCCGCGGTTGGAGACGCCGTAGCTGTACTCGTTCCACGGGGCGGTCTCGTGCAGACCGGTCAGCCGGTCGTCGATGCCCGCGCCGTAGTTCTTGACGTGGTCGAGCGGCTTGGAGCCCTCGCCCAGCGACTCGCACGCGGTGATGATCGCGTCGTACCCCTCGCGCATCGCCCGCGTCGAGAAGTTGGTGTGCGCGCCCGCGCCGTTCCAGTCGCCCTTCACCGGCTTCGGGTCGAGCGTCGCGGAGACGTCGAAGTCCTCCGCGGTGCGGTAGAGCAGCCAGCGGGCGATCCAGAGCTGGTCCGCCACCTCCAGCGGCGCCAGCGGGCCGACCTGGAACTCCCACTGGCCCGGCATGACCTCGGCGTTGATACCGGAGATGCCCAGACCCGCCTTGAGGCAGTTGTCCAGGTGCGCCTCGACGATGTCGCGGCCGAAGATCTCGTCCGAGCCGACACCGCAGTAGTAGCCGCCCTGCGCGGCCGGGAAGCCGCCCACGGGGAAGCCCAGCGGACGGGAGCCCTCGAAGAAGGTGTACTCCTGCTCGATCCCGAAGATCGGTTCCTGGCCCGCGAACTTCTCCGCGACCTCGGTGAGCCGCGCACGGGTGTTGGACTCGTGCGGCGTCATGTCGATGTTCAGGACCTCGCACATGACGAGGACGTCGTCCCCGCCGCGGATCGGGTCGGGGCACGAGAAGACCGGCTTCAGCACCCGGTCGGAGGCGTGTCCCTCGGCCTGATTGGTGCTCGACCCGTCGAAGCCCCAGATGGGCAGCTCGGCGCCGTCCGCCAGGATCTTGGTCTTCGAGCGCAGCTTCGCGGTCGGCTCGGTGCCGTCGATCCAGATGTACTCAGCCTTGAAGGTCACGGGGCCTCATCCTTGTCGGTGCAGCAGTTTTGACCCGAAGCTTCGCAATCTGTGATTTCCCGCCTGTTGCCCGTCCGTGAACCACGTGTTACTCAGGTTTCTTTTGTTTCGGCGGTGTCGCCTGGGGAAGTGCCCCGGTGGCTCATTTCGACACGCCCGGCGCGCCCGGCACGCCGGACAGGCCCGGTCCGCCGGACACGCCCGCCGCCGACCGGCGGGCGACCACGTGCGTGTTGAGCAGCGACTCGAATCCCGCGGCGCGGATCCGGCGCACCAGCTCCTCGTATGTCGCCCCCAACGCCTCGGCCGTACGCCCGAGATGCCAGTCGTGGGCGGCGAGCCGGGTCAGCAGATGGCCGCGTCTGATCTGGGCGTCGGAGAGCCGGAACGTCTTGAGATACGCCGTCCGCCCCTTGTGGTCGTTGATGAGTTCCCCGATGTGCTGCTCCTGCCCGCTCCGGTCGAACGGCGGGAGGAAACGGTGCAACTCGTACGAACCCATTCTGTACACGCGCTCGAAAGAGTATGACGTGGAGAGAAGTTGACGGGCGAGCACCGCTTCGTGCATCTCGCTCCACGCGCGTTCCTGCGCCCGCGCCGCGGCCCGCAGATCGGCGAGCGTCTCCAGATGGCGGCCGTCGCGGATCCTCGCCTCGAACTCGGCCACCGGGGCGCCGAAGAACGCGTACTGATGGACCAGTTCCCCGTACAGGTCCTCCACCAGGCTCGGGTGCAGGGCGCGGTAGTCGTCGGGGTGCGGTACGACAAAGGCGGCGGCGAGCGAGTCCGCCGTGTAGACCATCACCCCGCACTGTCCGGGATGGATCTCGAAGATCCGGAGAGCGTCGGCGAGCCCCCGGACACCGAGGCCGAGATAGGCGGCCTCGGCGCGCGGCGAGAGCCCCTGCCGTATCGCCCGCTGGGACCACTCGTCCCACGCGATGGACGGTCCGCCGAAGTGCAGCGACAGAAAACCCTCCAGGGCGAGATGCAGCGGCAGGAAGCGGCAGCGCGTGGCGGCGGCCGTACGGGACAGGCCCTTGCCGCCCTTTCCCGCCTTCGCGCGCTTCACCATCCGGTGATGGCGGCGTACGGGCACGGCGTCGGGACGGTCGTCGGCGGGCCCGTTCCCGTCGCCGAGCTGAGTGCCGTACGCGGCCTCCTGGCCGCCGTCGCCCGACCAGTCGGCGACGAAACCGTGCGGGATGTACGAGACATAGCGGGTGTCCGGGCCCACCTGGACCTCGCCGTGACCCTCGTAGATCCGGCGGTGCAGCCGCAGACCGGGCAGCGGCTCCGCGCGCACCAGCGGTACGAGACGGATACCGCCCCAGACCTGGGCGGGGCGCGTGATCAGACCGCTGAGATCGAGCCGGGTCATCGCCCCTCCGAGGGGATCTCGTCGTGAGTGCTCCCACCGCTACCGCTGCTGCCGCTTGTGCTCCCGCCCGCGCTCGGAACGATGTCTCCGCCGGGGAAACGGCAGAACGGGTCGTCGTCCACGAAGCGCCGCACCCGACGGTCCAGATACGCCCGTAGCTCGGCCAGGCTCGTACGGCCCTCCGCGAACTGCGCGATCTCCACCAGCGCCGGCAGATCCTCGGCGTCCCGTATCCCCGCCGTCGGTACGCTCGGTGCCAGCCTGCGTACGTCGAAGCCGTCCGCGTCGTATACGGGGTTGAGATGAACCACGCTCGTCCTTCCCTCCCGGTCGAGCCGGGTACGCCACACCCGCAGCACCTCGCCCGCCAGTCCGGGCGGCGCGTTGTCCCAGCCGTCCGAGACGATGACGAGCCGGTCGGGCGCGTGGTCGAGCGCGTCGATGATCCGGGTGCCGAGCGGTGTCGGTCCGTACGGGCGCACCAGCAGCGGGTCCACGCACCCCGAGGTCCACAGCGGGGTGTACGAGCCGGGGGCCGCCAGCGCGTCCAGCAGGAAGTGGCAGGACAGGGCGGTGGCGAGCGGGCGGCGGCGCTTCTCGCCCGATCCGGACGAGGAGTAGCTGTCGTCGAGCACGGCGGCGACCCGTCCCCAGGTCCCGGTGTACGGACCGGCCGCACGGCGCGCGGCCGTACGGAGGGCACGGGTCAGCTCCGCCCGGCGCCGCATCCGCTCGTCCATGGCCAGGGACAGGACGTACAGCGCGAGCCGGGTCAGCGGCATGACGGTCAGATCGGTCCGGGCCTCGGGGGCGCTGCCGGCGTTGGTGCCGACGTCGCTCCCCGCCAGGACCGAGCGCTGCGTACGGAGCCGCTCCAGCCGGGTCATCCGGGGCTCCATCCGCTCCAGGAACGCGCCGCGCGGGATGCCGTGCTTGACGGCGAATCCCTCGGCGACGGTGAACGGCAGCTCGTAGAGCGCGCCCTGCTCGAAATGGGCGCGGCGGTAGGCGTCCAGCAGTCCGTGCTCGTACCGCTTGCGGCGGCCGGGCTCGAAGAGGAAGTCCCCGAGCTCGGCCGTCCCCGAGGCGGCCGTCCGGGAGCCGGTGGTCCGGGAGGCGGTCGTCGCGGAGGCGGCCGTTCCGGAGGAGAGGGGGAGATGGAAGTGGCGCGCGGCGGACTTGAGACCGTTGCGGTACTTCACCGCGTCGTGCCCCAGATCCGGCCGGGTGGCCAGCCATTCGCGCAGGATGGCGCGGGTCCGGCGGTTGCCGACCCCGGCGGCCCGCAGCCCGCGGAAGAGCCGGTAGACACGCTGTGGCGGCAGCATGGCCAGCCGCCTGGCGATCAGCCGCCCCTCCACGCGCTTCTCCTCGGGACTCGCCTCGCGCGGTGTGCGCAGCAGCGCCTCGATGATCAGGACCGCGTTGTGGTCGTTGATGTCGAGCGCGAGCGAAGCGGCGTACACCGGGCGGTAGTTGACCCGTACGTACTCATGCAGAAAGGCGAGCGAGAGCCGCTGCGCGTGCGCGCCCGAGTGGAACTCGCGCTGCCCGGTCGCCGTGACGGCCGCGTTGACGAAGAGCAGTACGTCCTCGGCCGCGATCAGATCGGAGAATGTCTCCGCCATGGTGTGTCCCCCGTGTCCCCTGCGTCCGCCGCGTCCCCCATGCGTGCCGGAGCCCCGGTGCCCGCGCGATCGGCGGTGTGCCCGCGGAAGCGGCGGTGTGCCTGGGGAATCGGCGGTGCCGGCCGGGGCATGGAGGCGCGATCAGCGAAATCACTGCTTTACGAGGCAAGTCCCGGAAGTCGCACCGGAGGCCCGCGGCCGGCCCGTGCAACGTAACACCGGTCGTGGGGCGGGGGCCCACCGATTTACCGTCCACCGATTTACCGTCCCCCGCGCCTCCTGCGCCGCATGGGCAAAGGGCACACTGAGCGGCATGAGCAAGCCACGTATCGGACTCCTCGGCGCCGGCCCCTGGGCGGAGCGTACGCACGCCCCTGCCCTCGCCGCCCATCCCGGAATCGAATTCAGCGGTGTCTGGGGGCGGCGCCCCGAGGCCGCCGCAGCCCTCGCCGCCGCCCATGACACCACCGCGCACTCCGGCGAGGAGGGTCTCGACGCCCTCTTCGCCGAGAGCGACGCCATCGCCTTCGCCCTGCCGCCGGACATCCAGGCTCCGCTGGCGGCGCGGGCAGCCGCCGCCGGACTCCATCTGCTGATGGACAAGCCGGTCGCGACGACCGTGGCCGGGGCGCGCGAGGTCGCGGACGCGGCGGCGGCCGCGGGCGTCTCGTCCGTCGTCTTCTGCACCCTGCGCTTCGCCCCCGGGACCGCGGGCTGGATCGACGAGCAGGCCGCGAAGGGCGGCTGGTTCACCGCCCACGCGTACTGGCTCGGTGCCCTGTACGGCACGGGCGCGGACAGTCCGTTCGCCGCGTCCCCCTGGCGCCGTGAGAAGGGCGGACTCTGGGACGTCGGCCCGCACGCGCTGTCGGCCCTGATCCCGCTGCTCGGCGATGTCACCGGGGTGACGGCCGTACGGAGCGAGCCCGACCTCACCCATCTGGTGCTCCGGCACGCGTCCGGTGCGGCCAGCACGGTGGCGCTGACCCTGAGCGCGCCGGAGGCGGGATCGGGCTCGGGCGTCGAGGCACGCGGCGAGCACGGTACGGCGGTGCTGCCCACGGAGTGGGGCGACCCGGTCGACTCGTTCCGCGCGGCGACCGACGCACTGCTGGAGTCGGTCCGTACGGGGCAGCCGCACGCCTGCGACGTACGGTTCGGGCTGCGGCTGACCGAGATCCTGACGGAGGCGGAGGCCCAGCTGGCGCGCGCGAAGGCCTGATCCCGGACCGCCGGGTCCGGCCGTCCGCCGGGTCCGGCGGGCGTCCGGTCCGGCGTCGGTCCGGTCCGGCGTCCGTCCGGTCCGGTGGACGTACGCCGGTCCGGGCGGGGCGGGAGAGGGCCGGGTCCAGTCGGCCTAGCCGGTCTGGCCGGCGCTTCGGACGCGTTCGATCAGGGCGTTGCGGATCAGGAACTTGCCCGGTTCGCGGACCTGCTCGAACGCGGCGTCGTTCAGCAGGGCGCAGCTCCCGGAGGGTGAGGCGACCCGTACCGTCGTGGACTTGTCGTTGTCGAGATTGGTCACGCGGAGCGTCGTGCCGACGGGGAACTGATTGCTGGACGCGGCCGGGGCGCCCGCCTCGCCGGAGAGGGTGACGGTGGAGCCCGCGCAGACGACTTCGCCGTCGCCCTCGCCCTCGCCCTCGCCGACAACGTCACCATCACCGGGGCCGGTAGGGGGTTCAGCGGCAGGCGGTTCCTCCGCCGGGGGCTGTTCCGCGGCCGGCGGCCGCGCACCGCCTTCCGCCTGACCGCCTCCCGCCGGGGCACCTTTGGCCGGAGCACCTCCGGCCTGGGCGTCCCCACCACCGCTTCCCTCGCCGGCCTCGCATCCGGAAGCCGTCTGCTGGACCTTGATCTGCTCGATGACGGCGACGCGGTTGGCGATCCGTGCCTCCGACTGGGCGTCCGGCTCGGCCCGCTGCCCGGCGATGAAGTTCTCGTTGTTGCCCAGGGCCGTCGCCAGCCCGTCGCAGACCACCGACGCCTGGCCGGTGCCGGTCATCACCACCGCCGTACCGCCCACCAGCGCCACCGAGGCGGCGAGCAGGGCCAGTTTCTTCCTGGGGCTGAAGGTCTTCTTACGGGACACGTGTGGGGGCTCCTGTCCCCGGCCGCGTGGGGGCGGGCCGGCTGGTTCCGTGTGCCGTTACGTACGGACGGCCCGGCCGTTCCGCTCAACCGCCCCATCGGTAACTTCCGCCACAGCGAACGGTGTTCACCCAGGCGGCGGTGCCCGGCACAGTGTGTCGAGTGCCGCCACGCGGAGACGCCCGTGGCTACGCGGTGGTGGCTCGCGCGCCGGCTGCCGCTGCCGCCGCCGGGATCCCCGCCTCGTCCAGCAGTCGGTGCATATGGCCGACGGGCAGTGCCGGATTGGCGGCGGCGTACGCGACCAGGAGCACGTCCGCCAGCAGGTCCCGGATCCGCTCCGGAGGGAGTCGCGGATGCCCCGCGGCGGCCCGTGCCACCTCCCGGTCGGGGTCCCGGGTCAATCGGTCGACCAGCGCGGACGGCGCGTCCGGATCGCGCAGGGCCAGATACCGCAGAGCCGGATCCGGGTCCTCCGCGAAGCGCGCGGCCAGCCCCTTCCTCGGGAAACGCGGATGGTCGAGCAGGTCCGCGCGCGTGAGGCCGTCCCACTCGGCGTAGACACGGAGCAGAAGCTCCGGGGGCGGCTCGGGGTGGAATTCGCACAGGAGGAGCCGTACGGCGAAGTCCTCGTCGTGCGCCAGTTGTTCCACCGTGTCGAGGGGCAGCAGCGAACTCGTGGCGGCGCTGCGGCGCAGCCATGGATGCGCGGACGCGGCGCAGCGGCGCAGGATGTCGACATCCGCGTTCTCGTGCGCCCGCAGGACCCACTCCAGGACGGGAAGACGGGCGGAGGCATCGACCGTGTAGTCGATCGCCGCACGCTCCGTCTCGGTCAACTCGGGCCGCGCCGAGACGTACAGCCGTACGCCCGGGTCCGGATCGGTGGCCAGCCGGGCCACGAGATCGGCGGGCAGCGACGGATTCTCGGCCGCCCACCGCCGTACGGTCACGTCCCTGTGGAGGGCGATGAGCTGGGCCGTCCCACGATCGAGCAGCCCTCGTCGGGCCGCTCGGTCGCGGTCCCCGTCATCGTTCGTCTCGTCGTCGTCCGGATCGGTCGAGCCGGTCGAAGCCGCCGGATCGGTCAAGCCGGTCAGCAGCCGGGCGGTGAGCGCGGCGTCCCGTACACACTCGTTGAGCGCGGCCTCCTGCCGTATGTCCGGATCGGGGTCTCGCAGCAGAGCCGCCCGCACCGGTTCCTTCAGCCGCTCCCAGACCAGGCAGGCCGCGATCCGTGCCGCCGGATCGGGGTCGCTCGCGAGCCGCGCCCGTAGTGGCGCGGGCAGTGGGGACCCGATGAGCGCGGTACGTACGGCGGGCTCGGGATCGGCGAGCAGGCGCTCGTACGTGCTGTCGGGCAGCGGCACGGCCTCCTCGCGGAAACGCTGCCGCCCTTTCGCCAAGGCGAGCCGTACCTCGGCCGACGGGTCGTCGACGAGCCGTGCGAGTCGGGCGGGAGCGGCGTGGCCGGCGCGCGCGAAGTCGGCGCGGAGCCCTGCGTCGGGATGGCACACGATGGCGTCGGCCACCGGCGGGGGAAGCTCCCGTCGCTCCGTGAGCCAGTACCAGAAGACCTCCGCCTCGGGCGCGAGCAGACGCAGCAGCACGCCGCTCGGCGCGGCGGGATTGGAGGCGATGCCCTTGAGCACCCCGCCGTACGGTCCGGCCATACCGTTCCCTTCCTCCCTGCCGCTGTCCCTGCCACTGTCCCTGCCTCCGGCCCCCGCGCCGGCTGCCCGGTGCCTGTGTTCCCTGCCTGTGCTCCGTGTCCCAGGCGTACCGACGGGCACACGCGAGACACCCGTTCCAGATACCGTCAAATGCCCTCTGGCCAGGGGCGATTGTCAGTGGGGGGCAGTAAAATGGGGGTAGTTCGTGAGGGTCCAACCACCGCGCCGGGAGGTCGCCGATGGCCGTTGCCACAATCACGACGAAACTCTTCGAGACTCAGCCCACCGCGCCCACCATCGTCCGTAAACCACTGCCCGCGGGCCAGCCGCGCGAGTGGTACGAGACCCATAACCGCCGGCTCAAGGCCATGCGCCTCGCCATCGCCCTGCTCGACTCGGGCGTGTACCACCCGGCGAACGCGACCAACCGCAGGATCCGCGGCACGGCTGCCCGGATCGGGATCCACCCGCCGTCCGACACCACCTGCCGCATGGTGCGAGCCCTGATTCGCTAGTCGGCTAGTCGGCTAGTCCGCTGAAGCACAGCGCGGGGCGGGGTGGGGCGTACGGGCTCTCCGGTCCGCAAGGATGGGACCGGAGAGCCCGATGCGCGGCCGGTGTCCCGCGGTCACGAGCCGGAATCAAGCCCCGCATCACGCCCCGCATCACGCCCCGCGTCAAGCTCCGGATCAAGCGGCGGAATCACGCCCCGGAGATCCAGGGCCTGGTCTCCACAGTGTGCAACCGCCCCTGCGTCAGCGCGAACTGCGGCAGGGACACCTCGTACTCCTCCGCGATGGCGTCCAGTGCCTCGTACTCGTCATCGGGATCCAGCGCGAGATCCTCGGAGCCGGGGAAGAGATCCTCCGGGTCGAGGGTGTCGGGAAGGGTTCCCCACTCGTCGATGTCCCCGCCGTGCACCGTGAATCCGTACAGGCGCTCTCCGTCCTCGGCGTACGAGAAGTGGAATGTGCCCGGCATCTCCTGCGGCCCGCTGCCCCTCTCGACCCACACCATGACGGACGCCGTGCCCAGGGAGGCGATCTCACCCAGCTCAAGCGCGGTGTCGGACAGCCCGGCCCGGAAGGGCTCCGCGTCCTCCCAACTCCCCGGGCCCTCCCAACTCCCCGGACTCCCGGGGTGTTCCGCGCCCTCCGGCCCCTCCGGACCGATGCCGTCGCTCACGAAGGCGAAGCTCCACCCGCTGTCGCCTCCGCACCATCCGACACGGGCCGCTCCCCCCGCCTCCCGCTCGTCGGCGGGCGCCGACAGCGTCACCGGCCGGCCCGGCTCCCGTGCGATCCGTACGGCCAGATCCTCCGGCGAGACGTCCTCCACGAGAAGGAACCGGTAGGAGCCCCGCTCCTGCCCGTCGTCGGCGAGCCAGGCCAGTCCGTCGAGGGCCGGCTCATCCGGTTCCCCGCTCTCCACCAGGCCCTCCTCCCGCCCCTCACCCCGGGGCGTTTCAAGGATGTACCGGCCGCGCTCAGGTGTGATCACCGGTCCGAGAAAGGGATCGGCGAGCAGTCCGACGGGCGCTATGTGCTCGCCACCGCGAGGCTCCCAGTCGGCCACGGCGTCCGCGATCGTGTCCCACGCGGCGTCCGTGTCGCCCCACCGCGCGTACTCCCGCGCCGTCGCGACCGCCTTGCCGAAGGCCCCGGAGGGCTCGTAACGGAACGTACGCTCCGCGACCTCCCCGGAATCCATCTCCTCCAGCCCGGCCAGCGGCGCCAACTCCTCCACGTACAGCGGCCCGCCGCCCAGCATCGCCTCGATCTGGACGCGCAGCCCACGGGCCCGGCCGCGGCCGCACCTGTCCGCCTCGACGAGCCTTTCGAGCCGGCCGTCGATGTCGTCCCCGCGCAGACTGCCGGCGCGTGCCTCCTCGACGTCGGCGTCGAGTTCGCGCGTCGTGGCGTTCACGAAGTCGGGGGAGTGGGCGTGGTTGCGGTGGAACTCCCGGAACAGCGCCTGCATCAGCTCCAGGAACGACTCGTACCGCTCCGGCCTCTCGTCGGACCGGTCCCGATACAGATACGCCGCCCACTCCTCGTCGGCGTTCACCTCACGGGGGTCGAGCAGGACCTCGGCGTCCGACGTGACGGCCAGTTCGAGCCGCGCCCCCGCCTCCCCGTCGGAATCCGCGTCCCGCTCCCCGTACCAGCGAAGCCCCTCCGCCGACCCCAGCGCCCCGATGTCCGTACCGGCCGCCCGCCAGCCGTCGGTGACCGCCAGGAACGACCGGTAGGTCAATGGCAGCGCCACCCCCAGCCGCTCCTCCAACTCCTCGATCCGCTCCTCCGCCACAGCCGCGGAACCCAGCCATCGCGCCCCCGTCCCGGCCGAGTCCTCCCAGTCCGCACTCCACCGCTCAAGGAAGGGCCGCCAGTTGTAGATCTTCATGTCCTCCATCGTGCCAGCGCCCACTGACAACCGACACCCAACGGTCCGCAAACCCGCGGGGCTCAATAGGCACCGACCCGCGGGCGCCGGCTCGCGGGCGCCGACGCGCGAACGCCACCCCGCGGAGCGCGAGATGGCGTTCGCCGTACGATCCTTCGCTTGTCTGTCTGTCTGTCTGCCTGTCTGTCGCCGTGGGCGTCAGTTCCCGGTGCCGTCCACGATCACCGGCGTACCGTTCGAGCCCGAACCGCACGGCACCGCGTACACCGGATTCGCCTTCGCGGCTTCCCTGAAGGCCTCGATGCACTGGTTCCGCAGAACCCGGTCGGTGAGCGACCGTTCCAGGATCGCGTTGGCCTTGGCCACGCCCTCGGCCTCGATACGCCGGCGCTCCGCCTCGGCCTTCGCCGTACGCGCCGCCTCGACCGCGCGCTCGGTGGCCTGCTCCTGCTGGAGCTTCTTGTCTATCTGGGTCTGGAGCTGCTCGGACGGCCGCACATTGCGCAGATTGACATTGGTGACGTTGATACCACGCGGCTTCAGCCGCTCCTTGATCGTTGTCTCGATCTCCGAGGCGATGGCCTGCCGGCCGGAGACATAACCTTCCTCGCTCTTGTGCTTGGCGAAGACATCGCGGATGATCTCGCGGCTGTCCGGCAGCACCAGCCGCTCCTGGATCGCGTCCTGGCTGCCCGCGAGCTGGTAGAGCTCCACGGCGTTCTCGGGCGTGACCGCCCACTTGACCGTGACGTCCGCGTACAGCACGCCGCCCTGCGAGGAACGGACCTCGACCACGTCCTTGTCGTTGAGGTTGAGATCCACCGGACGGGTGGAGAACGTCGTCACGTCGGTGAAGGGCGTCTTCAGATGCATCCCGGACTTGAGCGGGGTGCCGGTCTTCCCGAAGAGGACCGGGACGCCGACCTCGTAGGCGCTCACGACATACACGCAGCTGATGACCGCGAAGGCCAGCCCCGCCACTCCCGCGAGCACGGCGCCGAGCTTCCAGCCGCCCGAGCGGCTGCGGGCGAGTACGGCCAGCACGATGGCCGTGATGATGAGCAATATGGACAGCACGAACATAGAGAGATCCCCCCGATGATGCGACCTGCGCGGTCCCGCGGCGACTGTGCGGAAAATGCCCCCTGCCGCGGGTTGGCGCATCCTAGCCGGACAGACGGACGGATTGTGCGACGAGATGCTGTACGAGCTTCAACAACCGCGTCACAAACCGTCTGAGCCGTCCGTCCGCGGGCGGGTGGCATCACGGTGCGCCGGGCGCCGGGCCGTCGTCGCCTCCACTCCTGATCCCGCCCCAGGTACCGCTTCCGCCTCGGATCCCCCCTCGCTGCCGCTCGCGATACCGCCGCCCTCGGTACCGCCGCCCCCGGTACCGCCATGGACGTCTGCCTCGGTGCGGTTGTAGTCGAGCACCGCGTCGAGATATCCGTCGATGGCGTCGCGGTTACGTGTCAGACACCGGATGCGGTCGGTCATCCGGTCGCGCTCGTGCCTCAGCGTGGCGATCATCTCGGGTGTCGCGTCGGGGAAGTAGATGGTCCGGGGCTTGTCGAGGCAGGGCAGGATCTGCTTGATGATCCGCGTGGGCAGTCCGGCGTCGAGCAACCCTCTGATCTGTGTGACCCGGTCCACGAAGCGGTCGTCGTACTCGCGGTAGCCGTTCGGGGAGCGGCGGGCGGCGATCAGCCCCTGCTCCTCGTAGTAACGGAGTAACCGGCGCGGGGTGCCGGTGCGTTCCGACAGCTCTCCGATGCGCATGTGTCCGCCCCCTCACGTAGTTTCGTGTTGACCTTCTCATCAATGTGAGGGTTTGAGGATACGCATCGAGTGAATCCGCGCAGCACGCACACAGCGGGCATGAGGCATGAGGTGAGTTCCGATGGACAACCGGCTCTTCGACAACCAGCTCTTCGACGACCAGCCTTTCGACTACCGGCTCTTCGACTACCAGCCGATCGTCGAACGGGAGCCGATCCGCTGGCCGGGCGGGGCCCGTATCGCCTTCTACCTGGCGTTGAACGTCGAGCACTACCGCATCGACCGCCCCTCGACGAGCATCTTCCCCGGCACAGCGGGGCTGGCGCCGGACCCGCTGAACTACGGCTGGCGCGACTACGGCCCCCGAGTGGGCATCTGGCGGCTGATCGAGAGCCTCGACCGGCACCGGATCCGCGCGAGTGTGATGCTCAACTCCGATGTCGCCGAGCGCTACCCGCAGATCATCACGGCGGGCCGGGACCGGGACTGGGTATGGGCCGCCCACGGCAAGAACAACTCCGTCTTCCAGGCCGACATGGCCCCGGACGAGGAACGCGCGTATCTGACCGAGGTGATCGGCACCATCGAGAGCGCCACGGGCCGCCGCCCCCGCGGCTGGCTGGGACCGGCCCTCACCGAGACCTTCCGGACCCCGGAACTGCTCGCCGAACTGGGCCTGACCTACGTACTGGACTGGGCCAACGACGACCAGCCGTACCGCCTGAACGTCCCCGGCATGCTGAGCGTGCCGTACTCCATCGAGGTCAACGACATCACCCTCTTCGTCGGCAAGAGTCTCAGCGGTCCCGACTTCGTCCAGATCGTCAAGGACCAACTGGACCAACTCCACGCCGACGCGGCCACCAGCGGCCGTGTGATGTCCCTGGTCCTGCACCCGTTCGTCATCAACCAGCCCTTCCGCCACAAATACCTGGACCAGGCACTGGAATACATCGCCGGCCACCCCGGCGTATGGCTCACCACCACCGACGAGATCGCCGACCACTACACCCGCACCACCACCTCCACCCCACCGCCCTCATAACCATCGGGCCCGACCCCGGCCTGCCGCCTTCCTCATACGCCCACCTGGCGGTTCGAGGCAGGACATGATGGGGTCTGTGCCCGGTAACGGCGTTGGAAACGTACGACGGAGCCGTACCTCCCGTCGTCCTGGACGGGAGGGCGCGATGAACCAGCTTGTCCACTCCGCGGAGTGGATTCCTGTGTCAAACACCCAACTGGCCGTGTGGCGTGGGCGGGCGCTTGGTTCGACGCTGCGGATTTCCGGCCCCTGCCCGGCATGCCGGCATTCATCGGCGTCGGTGGTGCAGTTGGCGAACACTTCTTTGGAGAACGTCGGCGCGCTGAGCGACGCCGGCCTTACGGTCGCGTTGTCGTGCGCCTGCGGCAAGGACCACCAGGGACAGGCCTCGGAACCGCCCTACGGATGCGGACGCACCTGGACCGCGACCACGGAGACGGATCAGAGCGGCGCCGTCGTCCTGAGGCCCGCTGATGACCCTTATCTGGCCGAGGCCGCCGAGGCATGGCGCGTCACGCAAGTGGATCAGTTGGTGACGCTTCGTGCGGCAGCCGAGAAGTGGACAGCCGGACTGTGTGTACTGCTGGGGTTGCTCGGCCTGCTGGGGCTGGGGCTCGCACCGGACCGGATCGGCCAGCTCACAGACAGCGGGAAGCTGGCGGTCGCTTCCCTGGTGGCTCTGGCCGTAGCCGCGGGCGGCTTCGCCGTGGTGCAGGCTCATCGGGCGGCATATGGATGGCCACGCGGCCGCAAGGTCACATCGGACGTGGAACTGCTCACCTGGTACGTGACCTTTCGGGCGCTTCCCGCGCTGACGGCGAGACGGCTGCGTGCCGCTGTTGTCGCCGCCGCTGCCGCCCTCGCCGCTCTGGCGGCCGGAGCGTTGCTCACCTGGCTGCTGCCCGAGGCGCGGCAGCCGGGCCCCTTGGTGAAGGTGACGTCGACGGATGAGTCGACGCTGTGCGGGACCGTGCTTCGTTCCCGGGCCGATGGCGCCTTGTCCATCCGACGGTCGGACAGCGGTGAGGTGGAAGCGCTGCCGCTCAAGAGGGTGGTGCGGGTGTCCCCCGTGAAAAAGTGCTGAAGACGGGCCCGGCCGGCACCGCCCGGTTGTAGGCAGGGATGTGCCAGGTGTCGCGATGGGGGTCGCCTGCTTGGTGGATGGCCACGAGCTCGAGTGCCAGTGTGAAGCAGGGGGATCCGGAAGACCCTATGTCGGTGTCGGCTGTGTGCCGGATCCTTGTGCCGTTGGCGTTGGTCTCCAGCACCTTTCCGAAGGTCAGTCGCATCGGTCCACCCATGAGGTGCTGCATGACCAGGATGTCGTCACCGTCTGCCAGGGATGTCCGGCCCGGACCCTTCACCCAGCCTCTGCCGGCGGCGCCCGGTTCGGCTCGTTCCCCCATGGGCCGGTCTCCCGGTGACTCGGCCAACCGCATTACGGCAAAGTCCAGTTCGTCCGCGGCCGGCAGTCGATGGGGGGACTCTGCCTGCTGATCGAAGGCGCTGTATGGCGCGGATGCCACGGACCACTCTTCGGCAAGCCGGAAAACGGTGCCGGGAAAGGGGGCTTCACCCGCTGCGGGGTCCCTCACTCCGTGCGGATGGCCGAGCTTGAAATCGAACCGCACCTGAATATCCGTTGGCCGCATCGCGCCGGTGAACAAGCCCTCCACCACGTGGTAGCTGGTCATGCAGAGGTCGGGACCTATGAGGAAGCCGGTGCCCAGAGGCTGTGGACTGCCTGTCGTACCGGACTCAACCCGGCACACTTGCCCCTCGATCACACCGAGGGCCCCACGGAATTGAGCGGGATGGACCTCGGGGGCCCTCGTGTTGAGGATGCTTTCCAGGCCGCCCGTGTCTACGGCGAGTCGCTGGTCCTGGGCAAACCGGAAGAGACCGACGTGTCCTGGACGCGACTGGCGAGCAGCGACAACCAGCCGGTCGAACCAGCCTTCGGAGTCGGCCGTTCGGATCAGATCGAACACGACAGCGTCATAGCTGGTCTTCATCGTTATCCGGTGGCGCTGCTTGTCCAGGCGGTAGTAGAGCAGCTGGTCGAGTTGCTCGGGCAGGTACGCGTCGAGCAGCGCTTCGCTGAACTGGTGGGCAATCCGGCCGTTCATAGCCACGCCGTCGTCCTTTTGTCGTCCGAAGCCGTATGACCGTATACGACGGGACTCGGCAGCGAGGCCCGTGGCGGTAGTATCGGGGGTGTGACCCAAGTTTTGGGATGGTGATGAGCGTGGTACTCGGCGCCGCGGCGCCCCCTGGGCTCATCTTCATCAGTCACAGTCGTCGTGACCGCGCTTCCGCGATGGCTCTGGTGTCCCGTCTGAGGGAGATCGAGCTGGACACGTGGATCTCCGGGCCGGAGCTGCACTGCCCGGCGTGGCAGGACATGATTTTCCCTCACATCGAGAGGTGCGCGGCCGTCGTCGTCCTGGCGAGTGGCCACGCTGCCGGTGCCCGTGGAGTGATCCAGGAGGTCGCCTACGCGGAGCTTCTGGGCAAACCGGTGCTCTCGGTGTCTCCGAAGGACGTGCTCATCTCACCGAAGTCGGCGCTCACTCCATTCCCAGCAGTGCGAACGGTGCGGTATCCGAGGGGTGCAGGACGATTCGCAGCTCCCGGCAGATGGGGCGACTCCGCGCGTGCTCTCTGTATGACGCCAGGGTCATCCTGACGAGTTCCTCGCGGCTCAACTCCAGCCTCGACAATCCGGAACCGATCACGGGCATGGCCACCGTTCTCTCACTGCCCCTGCGGCTGATCTCCTGCCAGAGGTTGCTCAGGCTGTGCTTCAGGGATTCCGCTGTCGAGCCGGCCGTCAGGTTGTTGTCCATACGGCTGAAGGCCACGGCGAATATCCGTCGCCCGTCGCGTTCCAGCACGGCCACGGTGCCGATCGGATATCGGTGCAGCTTACCCCGAGGCTTGGCGTCCCGCTTTTCCACAGCCGTGACAGCCACCGAGGCCAGCGCATTGTCGAGATCCGCGTCCAGAACGGCGACGTCTCCTCTGTAGATACGCTGGATAAGCTGCCCTTGGAGACTGGAGCTGCTGATGACGAGACTGTCGGTCGTCGCGGTGTCGAAGGTGTCACTGAACCCGACGACGATGTCCGCTTCTTCCTCGAACAAATCACCTCGGACGAAAATGACGTCCCCCTCGCCGAGGCGGTGAATGTCGGTGCCGGGCACCCTGGCCAGTACACGGGATCCGGCCCGGGCGGGAGTCGAGTCCCGTTTCAGAGTTTCGAGCTGGTCGCGCAGTGCCGCGGCAATCAGCCTGCCCTGCGCGGCGGCCTCACACAGCTGCCGCAGTCTTGTCTCCATGAGGTCCGCGATGACGCTGTCGGGCTCGCCGCCGCCGGGAGGCACGTCGCCGAGCATGAACAGCAGCGTTTCGCACAGACTGACCACGTCCTCGTGCGGCGTGGTGGAGACGGCATCGGGCCGGGCGAACATCGGCAGTTGGGGGAAGGCGAGCATCGGCTCGTCTTCCCCGGCCAGCAGCAGGTGAGAGGGATTGATACGCCCATATGTCGCGCCACGGTTGTGTGCGACGGTGAGGACGTCCGCGAGCTTCGCACCGATGCCGATCACGCTGGCCACCGGGAGCGGAAGCTTCGGCCGGGTGCTGGCGGGCCCGACGGACTGCACGAGGTAGGCCTGGCCGACCGCGGTGAGCCCTGAGGTCAGCAGCTCGGCCACGCGGGCATGAGCCGTGGCCGTACGGGCCCGTTCCACCTCCTTGGCGAACTGCTCCCTTTCCTCCCCCGACAGCAGTTTGCTTTGGACGCGCATCAAGATGTTTTGGGGGGCTCCTTGCCCACCGGCGAAGAGCACCGCGGCGTCGGTATAGATGTCCACCGACCCGAATGCCATGTTCACGGGACTGTCCACGGCCTCGCTGACGATCCCGCACAGCTCACCCAGGTCGAATGTCATGGCCGGGCTGGTGAGGTTCCCCAGCGGTCCTTCGGCAGCGGCGAGGTTCGTCTCCGCCCATCTCGTCAATTCCTGCCGCTCCGGGCGGTCCTCAACCGCGGCGGTAATCAACTGGGCGAGCCAGCCCTGCTGTTCGGCCGCCTTCAGCACCGCGAACACGGTGTGCTGATGGTTCTCGATCTCCGCCGCTATCGAATTGAGGTTGCGATTGAGCTTGAGCCACAGCAGGCGGTCGAGTGCATCCCTGGAACCGTAGGCGTCCAGCAGAATGCGATAGAGATCCTCGCGCTGCTCCCGGGTGATCGACCAGGTTTCGACCGTGCACCCCCGGCTCTCGGACACACTCACTCCACGGTAGCGCCGACAGCATGCACGGGCACCGCAATCGCCGCACCGACTACGACAACGTCCGCGACGGCTCCGGGGGCGGCCACTGGGCATGGAGCAGCAACAGGGGTATGGGGGGCCGGTCCACGCCGACGTCGACAGCGGCTGCGCCTCCTCAGTGACGGCAGATCAGGATGCCGCCCTTGCTGGTGATCTCGAACGTCCCGTGCCGGGCGATGTGGTCGTCGAGGAGGGCGTGGGCCCGGTCGATGGTCGCGTCGAAGGGCACGTCGTGCTGGTCCGCCCATGCCCGGTAGGAGGCCATGTGCGCGATGACCGGCTCGGGGTCGCGGACCGCGACGGTGCCGGGCAGTTCGATCGTCTCCACGCGGCCGAACTCCTCCCCGAGGAGGGAGGGGGCCTTCTCCAAGGTGAAGCGGGCGCCGAGCGCGATGCGTGCGGGTCCGCGTTCGATACCGAGGACATCGCCTGCGGCCCGTTGCCACAGATCGTTGAGTTCGGCCTTGTCACCGTCTCTGTTGGTGGACGCGATCACCAGCCCGTCACGGGCCACCACCCGGGACAGTTCCTTGACCGCCCGGGGGATGTCGGGGACGTGGTAGAGCATGTGCAGCGCCAGGGCGGCGTCGACGCTCCCCGTGGCCAGCGGCAGTCGGGTGGCGTCCGCCACGGCGACCGGACCGGGGACACCGGCGAGGATGCCAGATGCGATGTCCAGGCCCAGCAGGGTCAGATCGGGCCGGTCCTGGCGGATCCGCCGGATGAACGTGCCATTGCCGCAGCCGACATCGACCACACGCCCGCGCACACCGCTCAGCTGCCCGGCGACGATGCCGGGCAGGTCGTGGCGCGGTGTCTGCCACTGGTAGAGCCGCTGGCGCGCGGCCAGGTCCCGGTCGCTGCCGTAGGCGCTCCCGGCGAGGCGGCGCCGGTCGGTGACGGCGGCGTCGTGCGCGGCGGAGAGGTCGGTCACGTCGGCGGCTCCGGGGGACGGGCGGCGGGTGACGCCGCGAGGACGGCCGTGTGCTGGAGTCGTTCGCGCAGGTGTGCCGCCTGCACGGCTCCACCGTACTGCGGCTCGGTCAGCTCTTCTGTCCCAGAGCGTCGAGGAGGACGCCGGGCACCGCCACGGGTGGCGCGGACGAAGAAGTGGGCGTGGGGCGGTTGACCCGTTATGGGGGGACGGCGCGCGGCCCCCTTGGTAGGGA
>NZ_JBSGVS010000021.1:0-126301 GCF_053608565.1 Streptomyces sp. NPDC055025 | reverse complement strand
CGGCTCGACCCTCTGACGCCTCGACCGGCTGACGCCCGCCGGAGCGCGCGCGGGAGACGCCCGCGCGGCCCGTACGGTCAGTCCTGCTTCTCCCCGCTCGCGAAGCGGGAGATGACCAGCGCGACGATGATGATCGCGCCGTTGAGGAACTGGTTCCAGAGCGCGGGCACACCCCCGAGCGTCATCACATTGACCACGAGCTGAAGCGTCAGCACACCCGTCAGCGCGCCGAAGAGCGTGCCGCGCCCGCCCTTGAGGCTGATACCGCCGATGACGGCCGCGGCGAAGACCTGGAAGATCCAGCCGTTGCCCTGGGTGGCCGCGACCGATCCGTAGTGACCGGTGTAGAGGATGCCCGCGAAGGCCGCGAGCAGCCCGCCGACGGCCAGCACGATCCAGGTGACACGGTCCACCCGGATACCGGCCGCGCGGGCCGCCTCCGGGTTGCCGCCGATGGCGTACAGCGACCGTCCGTGGCGCAGCCACGCGAGGGTCGCGCCGCCGATCGCGAACAGCGCCAGACAGATCCAGACGGCCGCCGGGGCGCCCAGCCAGTCGGTCTTGCCCAGGTACCGGAAGGACTCCGGGACATCGGTGATCGACTTGCCCTCGGTGATACCGATGTGGAGGCCGCGCAGCATGGTCAGCATGCCGAGGGTGGCGATGAAGCCGTTCACCCGCAGCTTGAGCATCAGAAAGCCGTTGACCGCGCCGATGATCACACCGATCAGCAGACAGGCGGGGATGGCCATCCAGACCGGCAGCAGATCGAGTCCGGCGAACCGGCCGCCCTCCGAGGGCAGCACCAGCCACATGGCGATGACCGGCGCGATACCGATCGTCGACTCCATCGACAGGTCCATCCGGCCGACGATCAGGATCAGCGCCTGGCCGAGGACCAGCAGGCTCAGCTCCGAGGACTGCTGGACGACGCTGATCAGATTACTGGAGGTGAGAAAGACCGGCGAGACGATGAAGCCGATCACCATCAGCACCAGGATCACCGGCACCAGGGAGAAGTCGCTCCACCGGATGAGCTGGAGCCGGCCGCGCGGAGTCGCGCTCCCGGTCTCCTCCGCCACCGGCGGTCGTATGGTCTCCGTCATTCCCGCTCTCCCACACCTTCCATGGCGGCGACCAGTTCCCGGTCGGTCCACCCGCTTTCGAACGACGCCACCACGCGCCCGTGGAACAGGGCGAGCACCCGGTCGCACACCCGCAGATCGTCCAGCTCGTCCGAGATGATCACGGCCGCGCTGCCCTCGTCCGCCACCCTGCGCACCACGCCGAGCAGGGAGTCCTTCGACTTCACATCGACGCCGGCGGTGGGCCGCAGGGCGACCAGCGCGCTCGGGCCGCGCGCCAGGGCGCGGGCGACGACGACCTTCTGCTGATTGCCGCCGGACAGCCCCGAGACGGGCTGCTCGGGGCCCTGCGTCTTGATGTCCAGCGACTCGATCATGCCCTGGGCGAACTCCCGCGTCCGCGAGGGCAGTACGGTCCCCCACGGACCGAGCTGATCGGTGACCGTGAGCGTGGCGTTCTCGGCGACGCTCCGGTCCAGGACGAGCCCCTGGCGGTGCCGGTCCTCGGGGATGTAACCGATACCGGCGTCCAGCGCGTGCGGGACGCTGCCCGGCTTGACCTGGCGCCCGCGTACGGCGATCCGTCCCGAGGTCGGCGCGCGCATCCCGACCAGGGTCTCGCCGAGGGCCGTGTTGCCACTGGCCGCGCTCCCGGCCAGACCGAGCACCTCACCGGGCCGTACGGCGAGATCGAGCGGATCGAACTCGCCCTCCAGGGCGAGCCCCTCGACCTTCAGTACGGGCTCGGCCCCGGCGTCCGGCGCGCTCGCGCGCACGGCGTGCCAGGCGGCGGCCGTGCCCGCCGACTCCCCGGTCATCGCCGACACCAGGTCCTCCTTCGACAGCTCGGCCACCGGTGCGGTCAGCACATGGCGGGCGTCGCGGTAGACGGTGACGGCGGTGCAGAGTTCGTACACCTCCTGGAGATGGTGGGAGATGAAGAGGAACGCCACTCCCTGGCTGCGCAGTTCACGGAGCTTGTCGAAGAGCCGCTGGATACCGCGGGCGTCGAGCTGCGCCGTGGGCTCGTCGAGAATGATCAGCCGCGCGCCGAAGGACAGCGCCCGCGCGATCTCGACGAACTGCCGCTGTTCGACGGGGAGATCCTTGGCCCGAGCGTTCGGGTCGACATCGACCCCGTACTCCGCGAGCAGATCCCGCGCCCGCCGGCGCAGTCCGCGCCAGCTGATGAACCGGCCACCGGGTCCGGCGCCGGTCCGGTCCAGACCGTAGTGGTTGAGGAACAGATTCTCCGCCACGGTCAGATCGGGGACGACCATCGACTTCTGGTACACACAGGCGACCTTGGACTGCCAGGCCGTGGTGTCGCCGAAGGCGGGCGCGGGCTCGCCGCCGAAGCTCACCTGGCCCGCGTCCGGCCTGTGCAGCCCGGTGATCACGCTGACCAGGGTGGACTTGCCCGCGCCGTTGCGCCCCACGAGCGCGTGGGACTCGCCGGGCCGTACGGTGAGCCGGACGCCGTCGAGCGCCACGGTGGGACCGAAGCGCTTGACGATGCCTTCCGCGTGTACCGCAGCGGGCGCTTCCTGCCGCATGGAGTCCATCGCTAGCTCTTCTTCTCCAGCTGGTTGGCCCACAGCTTGGGGTCGTCCACGTTCTCCTTGGTCACCAGCGGCGCGGGAAGCTGGTCCTCGAAGCCGTTCGGGATCTTGATGATCGTGGAGTCGTGGTCGGTCGGACCCGCCTTGGGGGTCACGCCCGCGAGTGCCTGCTTGGCCCAGTACAGCGCGTAGTTGGCGTACAGGTCGGCCGGCTGGGAGACGGTGGCGTCGATCTTCCCCTCCCGGATGGCGTCCAGTTCCTCGGGGATGCCGTCGTTGGAGATGATCGTGATGTGCCCGGGGGTGCCGGGCGCCTTGAGCAGCTTCTTCTGCTCCAGCAGGGCCAGCGTCGGCTGGAGGAAGACACCGCCGGCCTGCATGTAGATGCCGTTGATGTCGGGGTGGGCGGTCAGGGTCGACTGGAGCTTGGCCGAGGCCACGTCGCCCTTCCACTCGGTGGCCAGCTCGAAGACCTCGATACCGGGGAACTTCTCGTCCATACAGGACTTGAACGCCTCGGAGCGGTCGCGGCCGTTGATGGAGGACAGGTCGCCCTGGAACTCGACGACCTTGCCCTTGCCCTTGAGCTGCTCGCCCAGGTACTGGCAGGCCTTCTCGCCGTACGCGCGGTTGTCGGCCCGTACGACCATGTAGACATCGCCCTTGTCGGGGCGGGTGTCCACGCTGATGACGGGGATCTTCTTGTCGCTCAGCGTCTGGAGCGTCTCGGCTATCGCGCCGGTGTCCTGCGGGGCCATGATGACGGCCTTGGCACCCTGGTCGGTGAAGACCTGGACATTGGAGACGAGCTTTCCGATGTCGTTCTGCGAGTTGGTCAGCGAGAGCGCGTCGACCTCGCCGGCCTTGACGCCCTTCTCGATGTACTGCTGGTACGAGTTCCAGAAGTCGCTGTCGCTGCGCGGCAGGTCGATACCGACCTTGCCACCGCCCGCGGCGTCGCTCCCCTGGTCACGGTTGCACCCGGCCAGGACCGTGACGGCCAGGACCACGGCGCAGGCCGAGGCGCCGGTGGTACGGAGTCGCCCGAGTGGAAGTCTGTACGGGGCGGAGCGTCCCGTGCTCTGTCGCTGCATGATGTGCATCCTCCTGATGAGTGCGGCTCAGTTGACGGGGCGCAGGCGCAGGCCCTGCATTCCGCCGTCGACCGCGAGCGCCGTCCCCGTGACGGCGGCCGCGGCGGGGCTGGCGAGATAGGCGACGGCGGCGGCGACCTCGGCCGCGGCGACCAGTCGCCCGGTGGGCTGGCGCGCTTCCAGCGCCGCGCGTTCGGCCCCGGGGTCCGCGGCCTGGTCGAGCAGTCTGCCGACCCAGGGGGTGTCCGCGGTACCGGGGTTGACGCAGTTGACCCGGATGCCCTCGCGGACATGGTCGGCCGCCATGGCCAGGGTCAGCGACAGGACGGCGCCCTTGCTGGCGCTGTAGAGGGCGCGCTGCGGCAGCCCGGCGGTGGCGGCGATGGAACAGGTCTGGGTGATCGAGACGCAGCCGGGCCGTTCGGCCGCCGAGCGGCGCAGATGCGGCAGGGCGTGCCGGGCGGTGCGGACCATGCCGAGGACATTGATGTCCAGGACCCGCCGCCACTCGTCGTCGGGGTTGTCCGCGACGGTTCCGATCGCGCCGAGACCCGCGTTGGAGACGATCGTGTGCAGCCCGCCGAACTCGGCCGCCGCGGTGTCCACCGCGGTCCGTACGGCCTCGTCGTCGGTGACGTCCGCCGTGAGCGGCAGTGTCCCCTTGGGCGCGCCCGCGCAGTCGCGGTCCAGTACGGCGACCTGGGCGCCGCGTTCCAGCAGCAGCGTGGCGATGGCCGCGCCGATGCCCGAGGCACCGCCCGTGACCAGGGCGCCGAGCCCCTCGAAGTCCCCTGCGCCGGTCATCGGTCGTTCTCCTCGGTGGTGGCACGGGCCTGCCAGACGGGCCCTTCCGGATAGCGGTGCGCGGCGATCGACCCGGGCAGCATCCGGGCGGAGAAGCCCGGTGCGCCCGGCGCCGTGTAGCGTCCCGCGGTGATCACCACGGGGTCGGCGAAGTGCTCGTGGAGATGGTCGACATACTCGATGATCCGGTCCTCCCAGCTCCCGGAGACGGCGACATAGTCGAACATCGAGAGATGCTGCACGAGTTCGCAGAGTCCGACCCCGCCGGCGTGCGGGCAGACGGGTCTGCCGTACTTGGCGGCGAGCAGCAGGATCGCGAGATTCTCGTTGACCCCGGCGACCCGGGCCGCGTCGATCTGAACGTAGTCGACGGCCTCGGCCTGGAGAAGCTGCTTGAACATCACGCGGTTGGCGACATGCTCGCCGGTGGCCACCTTGACCGGCTGACCCGCGCGTACGGCGGCGTGGCCGAGGATGTCGTCGGGGCTCGTCGGCTCCTCGATCCAGTGCGGTTCGTACGGGGCGAGGGCCGACATCCAGCGCACCGCTTCCGCGACGTCCCAGCGCTGGTTGGCGTCGACGGCGATCCGGATGCCGGGGCCGACGGCGGCGCGGGCCAGCTTCATCCGCCGGATGTCGTCCTCCAGATCGGCGCCGACCTTGAGCTTGATCTGCTCGAAGCCATCGGCGACGGCCTGCTTGGCGAGGGTGACGAGCTTGGTGTCGGAGTAGCCGAGCCAGCCGGGCGAGGTGGTGTACGCGGGATAGCCCTCGGCGCGCAGCCGGGCGGCCCGCTCCGCCCGGCCCGGCTCGGCGGCGCGCAGGATGGCCAGCGCCTCGTCCGGGGTGAGGGCGTCCGTCAGATAGCGGAAGTCGACGAGGGAGACCAGTTCCTCGGGTGTCATGTCCGAGAGGAACTCCCAGACGGGCTTGCCCGCGGCCTTGGCCGCCAGGTCCCAGGCCGCGTTGACGACGGCGCCCGCCGCCATATGCATGACGCCCTTCTCCGGGCCGAGCCAGCGGAGCTGGGAGTCATGGGTCAGCTCGAAGTAGAGGGCGGCGAGATCGGCCGCCGTGAGCGGGGCAGGTCTGCCGAGCACATAGGGCCGCAGCGCCTCGATGGCGGTCGCGGTGACCTCGTTGCCACGCCCGATCGTGAAACAGAATCCATGGCCCTCCGCGCCACCGTCCGTGCGCAGCACCAGATAGGCGGCCGAGTAGTCGGGATCCGGGTTCATGGCGTCGGAGCCGTCGAGCTGTTCCGAGGTGGGAAAACGGATGTCGTGAACCTCGAACCCCGTGACGGTCTGACTCATGCACGCTCCCTGAGAAGAACATCGGACCTCTAGTGGTCATCCGATGTATAGCGCCGTTCAGGCCAGATAGTCCAGGGTCGGAACGAAATTTACGATGACAGCTCGGATGAATCTTCCAGGAGAAGCGTCAGTTCTCCGGCCTATGCCCCGGTACGCCGAAGTTCACCCGGGCGTGCGCGGGGCTGCGGGCGGGTACCCGGGAAGCCGTAAGGTTGGTCCGTACGAAAGGGAACTTCGGAAGGAGGCACTGGGTGATCGAGCTCGAGGGGGTTCCCGAGCTGATCGACCCGGTCATGGTGGCCGCGTTCGAAGGCTGGAACGACGCGGGCGACGCAGCCTCCACAGCGGTCGCGCATCTCGACCGGGAGTGGAAGGGCGAGGTGTTCGCGGCGCTCGACGCCGAGGACTACTACGACTTCCAGGTCAATCGCCCCACGGTCTACCTGGACGGCGGCGTACGGAAGATCACCTGGCCGACCACCCGGCTCTCCGTGGTGCGGGTCGGCGGCGAGAAACCCCGTGATCTGGTGCTGGTCCGCGGTATCGAGCCGTCCATGCGCTGGCGCTCGTTCTGCAACGAGCTGCTGGGTTTCGCCCATGAGCTGGGCGTGGAGATGGTCGTCATCCTCGGCGCGCTGCTCGGCGACACCCCGCACACCCGGCCGGTGCCGGTCAGCGGCGTCACCTCCGACCCGGATCTGGCCAGGACGATGGATCTGGAGGAGACCCGCTACGAGGGACCGACCGGCATCGTCGGCATCCTCCAGGAGGCCTGCACGCACGCGGGCGTCCCCGCGGTGAGTCTGTGGGCCGCCGTGCCGCACTATGTCTCGCAGCCGCCCAACCCGAAGGCGACGCTGGCACTGCTGAACCGGCTGGAGGACCTGATCGGTCTGCGGATCCCGCTGGGTGAACTGGCCGAGGACGCACGGGCCTGGCAGCTCGGGGTGGACCAACTGGCCGCCGAGGACAGCGAGGTGGCGGAGTACGTCCAGTCGCTGGAGGAGGCGCGGGACACCGCGGAGCTTCCCGAGGCGTCCGGCGAGGCCATCGCCCGGGAGTTCGAACGGTATCTGCGGCGGCGCGACGGCGGCCCGGGACAGACGCCGGGAGGCCATGCCACGGAGAGCGGTGAGGGGTCCTCATATCTGCGTGATGCCTCGGGCGGGCGCGGCCGGCCGCAGCGGCCGACGCGCGGCGGCGGTGAGCCGGGCAAGGAGTCCGAGCAGGGTCCCGCCCGTCCTGAGCGGGGACCGGACGACGAGGACGACTCCCCCGAGGAGTGAACCGCCGCCCGGCGGAGAGCGACGGAGAAGGCGGAGAGACAGGGACTGAGGCAGGGACGAGGAGCGGGGTGGCGCCATCGGGCGCCGCCCCGCTCCTGTGCCGTACGTCGTCCTGGTGCGGTACGCCGTTCCTGTCAGGACCGGACGACGCGGCTGCCGCCGGGACTCCGCGTCCTACAGCGCGACCCCGAGCAGCGCGTCGACCGCGCGGGACACCACGCCGGGCGCCCCCTCGTCCGTACCGCCGGCTGACTCCTGGAGCGCCGCCCAGCGGTCGACGGCCAGGAGCGCCGCGGGGGCGTCCAGATCGTCCGCCAGGGCCTCACGGATCTCGTCGACGACCGCGTCGGACGGCGGGCCGTCCGGCCGGGACACCGCCGCCCGCCAGCGCCCGAGACGCTCCACGGCCTCCTGGAGCACCGCGTCGGTCCACTCCCAGTCGGAGCGGTAGTGGTGCGCGAGCAGCGCGAGACGGATCGCCGCCGGGTCCACCCCCTCATGACGGAGCGTGGACACGAAGACGAGGTTGCCCTTGGACTTGGACATCTTCTCGCCGTTGAGGCCCACCATCCCCGCGTGCACATAGGCACGCGCGAACGGATGCTCGCCGGTCAGCACCTGGGCGTGCGAGGCGCCCATCTCATGGTGCGGGAAGGCGAGATCGCTGCCACCGCCCTGGACGTCGAAGCCCATACCGAGATGGTCGAGGGCGATGGCCACACACTCGATGTGCCAGCCGGGCCTGCCGCGGCCCAGGGTGCCCCCGTCCCAGCTCGGCTCGCCGGGACGGGCGGCCAGCCAGAGGATCGGGTCGAGGGGGTTCTTCTTGCCCGGCCGGTCGGGGTCGCCGCCGCGCTCGGCCGAAAGCAGCCGCATCGCCTGGGAGTCGAGCCGGGAGACCTCGCCGAAGTGGGGGTCGGCCGCCACGGAGAAGTACACGTCGCCTTCGAGCTCGTAGGCGGCCCCCGCGTCACGCAGCCGCTCCACCAGCGGCACGATGCCCGGTATGGCCTCGACGGCGCCGATGTAGTGCTGGGGCGGCAGCATCCGCAGCGCGGTCATGTCCTCCCGGAAGAGGGCCGTCTCGCGCTCCGCGAGGCCGACCCAGTCCTCCCCGTCGCGCCGTGCCCGCTCCAGCAGCGGATCGTCGACATCCGTCACGTTCTGGACGTACTGGACCTGCCGCTTCGTGTCGAGCCACACGCGCTGAACGAGGTCGAACGCGTTGTAGGTCGCCGCGTGACCCATGTGGGTCGCGTCGTACGGGGTGATACCGCAGACGTAGATACGGGCGACGGGACCGGGCTCAAGGGTGACTCGGCCATCGGTCGAGGTGTCGTGAATCCTGAGGTCGCGGCCACTGCCAGGCAGGGCGGGGACTTCGGAAGCGGGCCAGGCATACATGCCATGAGCGTAACCGGATGGATGTTCCGCATACGAACCGGATGGGCGGTCCTGGCCGGTTGGGCGCTCTTGCGTATCGGGCCGAAAAGTGCTTGTTCCGTATGGCCGGTATCCATCAGGCCCCGGACACCTGCCGGTGGAGACCTGCCGGTGCCCGCACGTCCGCGCGCCCGCCCGCCCGGTGGACAGCGGCCGGTGTCTACACGGGGGGCCAGGGGATCGCGGGCCACTGGCCCGAGGGGCTCGGATGAAGGCCCGTACGGCGCAGCTCGCGGACCCGGGCCCGTACGGCGTCGGTCTCGGCCGCGGTGATGAGTTCCGCCAGCCGGGTGGCGAGGGGCGCGGACTCCGCCAGGGCGTCCTCCAGCCGCGCGAGCACCTCCAGCACCTCCGGGGTCAGCGGCTCACCGGCCCAGCCCCACAGCAGGGTGCGCAGCTTGTCGTCGACGTTGAAGGTGACGCCGTGGTCGATGGCGTACAGCCGCCCCTCCGGCGCGGGCAGCAGATGACCGCCCTTGCGGTCGCCGTTGTTGATGACCGCGTCGAGCACGGCGAGACGGCGCAGCCGCTCGTCGTCGGCGTGCACCAGCAGCGCCGTACGCCCCTCGCCCACCTCGGCGAGACCGACGGCCTTCCAGCCGTCGCCCGGCTCCTCTTCCTCCACCAGGGCCAGCAGCGGCTCTCCGGCCCCCTCGGCCTCCGGCTCGATCCAGAGCTGGCACATGCCCTGTCCGTACGGGCCGTCCCGCAGCACGGTCGGCGGCACCAGCTCCCAGCCGGTCTCCTCGGAGACCGCGTACGCCGCCACCTCGCGCTGGGCGAGCGTCCCGTCGGGGAAGTCCCACAGGGGCCGCTCCCCCGCGACGGGCTTGTACACGCAGTGGGCTTCGATGCCCTCGTACGCGACGGAGCAGTAGAGAACCGCGTTGGACGCCTCGCGGATGCGTCCGCGCACGGTCAGTTCGCCCTTGGTGAGCAGATCGACCACGGTCACGCTCCGCGGCGGTATCCGTTCTGGCGCGGGCATACATGTCCTTCCGGGTCGAGCGGCAGGCTGCACAGCGGACACGGTGGCCGGCCCGCGTTGACGACGTCCAGGGCGCGTTTGGCGAAGGCCCTGGCCTGGGCGCCGGAGAGCCGGACGCGGAGCATCGGCGGACCGTTCTCCTCGTCCTGGAGCAACCGCTCCTCGGCCTCCGCGAGGTCCTCCTCGGTATCGGCGTCCAGCTCGACGAGCGCCTGCGCCTCGACGATCATGCGCTGCTCGTCACCGTCCCAGGCCAGCGCCATCGTGCCGACCCGGAACTCCTCCTCGACGGGGGCGTCCAGCGGGGCGGAGTCGGAGATCTCGGAGGGCGCCATGACCGGGACCGGGGCATTGCCCCCGGTACGGCGTACGACCTCGTCGAGCAGCTCGTCGATCCGCTCGGCGAGCGCGGCCACCTGGGTCTTCTCCAGGGCGACGCTGGTGACGCGCCCCGCGGCGGAAGCCTGGAGGAAGAACGTACGGCGTCCAGGCAGCCCGACCGTGCCGGCCACGAAGCGGTCCGGCGGATCGTAGAGGAACACCTGACGGGACACGTCCTGTCTCCCTTGGAAATCGACCGCCACCGACGAGCGGTGACGGATATGGCGTGACGTATACGGACGGACAGCACAACCGGCAGCGGAGAGCGGGACAGGGGACCGCGGACGGCCCCCTGGATCGCGCGGACGGCGCGTCCACCCTACTGCGCGGAGCGATCACGGTGCTCCCGCGCCGCCTCCTACGACCCCGCCGCCGCCCGCGGTGCTCTCCCCCGCGCTCTCCCCGGAGCCTTCGCCGCCACTCTCACGCGGCGCCAGTCCGGCGAGGTCGCCGGTGTCGCCGAGCCGGATCAGGAACGGGCGCAGGCGCGTGTAGCGGATCGCCGTCACCGAGCACGGGTCCACATGGATCCGCTGGAAGAGGTCCAGATGCATGCCCAGGGCGTCCGCCACCAGCGCCTTGATGATGTCGCCGTGGGAGCACATCAGGAAGACGGCGTCCTCGCCGTGCTCCTCCTCGACCCGGGCGTTCCAGTCCCGTACGGCCTCCACGGCACGCGCCTGCATGGCGCGCATCGACTCGCCGCCGGGGAACGCGGCAGCGGAGGGGTGCTGCTGTACGACCGTCATCAGCGGCTCGTCGACCAGTTCGGCGAGCTTGCGGCCCGACCAGTCGCCGTACTGGCACTCGCCGATCCGGTCGTCGGTCCGCGCCTCCAGCCCCGGCCGGGCGTCGAGCAGCGGCTGAAGGGTCTCGCGGCAGCGCTGGAGGGGGCTGGTGACGACGGTGGCGATCGGCACACCGGCCAGCCGTTCCGGCAGCGCGGCGGCCTGCGCGGCGCCGCGCTCGTCGAGGGCGACCCCCGGCGTCCAGCCGGCGAGCACCCCCGCGGTGTTGGCGGTGGACCGTCCATGACGTACGAGGATCAACGTGGCCATGCCCGCCAGGGTATGCCGCCCGGGACCGGCCGGGGTCCGCCGGGGTGAACCGGCCGGAACGGGCAGCCGCGTCCGGGACCGGCAGTCCGCGTCCGGGACCGGTGGGGTGCGGCCGGGCGCCGGAGCGGGAAGAATGCCCGCCGTGATCGTGGACTGTGCCATTTACCGCGACGGACGCCGCACCGACGGCCCCGCCGACTTCTCCGACGCCCTCGACGAGGCGCGCTCCCAGGGCGACTCCTTCCTCTGGCTCGGGCTGCACGAACCGACACGGCACGAGTTCGATCTCGTACGCGACGAGTTCGGGCTGCATCCGCTGGCCATCGAGGACGCGCTCCACGCGCATCAGCGGCCGAAGCTGGAGGTCTACGACGACTCGCTGTTCATGGTCCTCAAGCCCGTGGAGTACGAGCCGGAGGGCGACACCGTCTCCACCGGCGAGCTGATGGTCTTCATGGGCGACTCCTTCGTGGTGACGGTCCGCCACGGCGGGGGCGCGGCGCTCAGCGCCGTACGGCAGCGGCTCGAAGCGGAGCCGGAGGTGCTCAAGCACGGCCCCACGGCGGTGCTTTACGCCGTCAGCGACGCGGTCGTGGACCACTACATCGAAATCGCCGTGGAGCTCCAGGTCGATCTGGAGGAGCTGGAGGCGGACGTCTTCTCACCGAGCGGCGGCGACGGCGCACCGGGGTCGTCGGGCTCGTCACGGGCCCCGGCGTCCGCGTCGTCGACCGCGGCGCGGATCTACAACTTCAAGCGGCAGGTGCTGGAGTTCCGGCGGGCCAGCGGACCGCTGGCGGCGCCGATGGCCCGGCTGGCGAGCGCGGGTGTGCCCTTCGTCCATGACCACTCGCGCCCGTTCTTCCGGGATGTCAACGACCATCTCCTGCGCGCCAACGAGCAGGTGGAGGGCCTGGACCGGCTGCTCTCGGACATCCTGTCGGCGCATCTCGCGCAGATGGGGGTGCGCCAGAACGACGACATGCGGAAGATCTCGGCATGGGCGGCCATGGCCGCGGTGCCGACCCTGGTCGCGGGGATCTACGGCATGAACTTCATGGATATGCCGGAGCTGCACTACGCGTGGGGCTATCCCGCCGTGATCGGGTTCATGGCGGTCGTGGTCACGGCGCTGTACCGCCAGTTCAAGCGGCGGGGCTGGCTCTAGGGCGGGTTCCGAAAGGAGCGCCCGCCCATCCGCCCGGAGGGCGGGGCCGCGCCGGTCACGGAGCGGCTGATGTCACCGCGGTGCGTGCGACCGACGACAACGCGGCGAGGCTCGGTGCGGTGCGGTGCCGGGGCACGCGAGCCCGGCGGGATCCGGACGAGAGGCCCTAGAAGGCGGGGGCCGTGGTCGCGGGGCCGCCGAGGGCGTCGCGGCGCTCCGGCATCCTGAGGCGCACCATCCGGCGCCAGCCGAGGATCCGTTCGTACGCGTACACGGCGTTGATCGCCATGGCGAGCACCGCGGCCTTGGGCGCGGGCCAGTCGAGCAGCCGGCCCATCCGCTCCATCACGGCGAGACTCACCTGCCGGTAGACCTGGATCTCGGCCATCGCGCACTCCCGCAGGATGCGGTGGATGGTACGGGCGTGCCCCTGCCGGGCCAGTCCGAGCAGTTCCTCATGGCAGTAGGCGAGATGGTTGTCCTCGTCATCGCTGATCATCTTGACGGCCTTGCCCACCTCGGGATGGTCGCCGAAGTACCTCACCAGCATCACCATCTGGTCCGCGGCCCGCTGTTCGGTGATCCGGCTGTGCGAGAGATAGATCACGATGTCCGCCTCGGTGAGCCGGTCGTCGCGGCGCAGCTTCGCGTGGGTGAGCCCGATGCCCCGGCGCTCCAGCAGCATGGTGTAGTCGGTCTCGCGCGGGATCTCGACCGGTTCGAGACCGCGCTTCCTCAGGAGGGCGTGAAAAATGCGCCCGTGCTTGTCCTCGTCGGTTCCGTGCCGGGCGATCTTCGGTGCGAGATCCCGCATGGACTCGGGCACCAGGGCGGCGATCCGGCCGTTCTCCCACCCTCCCTGGGCCTCTCCGCTGGCCGCGATGGAACAGAAGAGCCGGAAGGTACGGTCGTCGTCCAGGATTTCCTGGAACAGGCTTCGGGCCGAGAGCATCACTGTCACCTCCATACAGACATCCGCAGAAAACGAGTCAAATGGGGTGCGGGACAACAGGCAACAGGTGCGCCGTTCGGCTGAGCCGAAAGAAGGAGCGCGAAGGCGGGTCCGGCGCGTAACCGAGCGGGGCCGGAAGGCGTTGTCGTACCTGACGGCCGTGGCGGGGAAGACCCCCGAGCCCCCACCACGGCCGCGGACTTTCCTCCTCGGGCCCCCCGACCGCCGCCATCGCCCGTCCGGGCCAACGGAACCGGGCCCGGGGCTAGGACACCAGGCCCGCGCGCTCCAGGGCGTCCGTACCGGCGCGCAGGGCGGCGACGCGCTCGTCGAGCGTGAAACCGGCCGGAGCGAGGGTCAGCGTGGTGACACCCGCGGCGGCGTAGGCCCGCATCCGGTCGGCGATCCGCTCCACCGGACCGAGCAGGGTGGTCGAATCGATCAGCTCGTGCGGAACGGCCGCCGCCGCGCCGTCCTTGTCACCGGACAGGTACTTGTCCTGGATCTCCGCGGCGGCCTTCTCGTAACCCATCCGGCAGGCGAGCTGGTTGTAGAAGTTCTGCTCGCGGCTGCCCATGCCGCCCACGTACAGCGCGGTGTACGGACGGAAGTTGTCGGCCAGCGCGTGGATGTCGGCACCGATCGCGAGGGGCACGGTGGGGCAGACGTCGAAGCCGTCCATGGTCAGTCCGGCCTTCTCACGGCCCGCCCGGAGATACCTGATCGCGGTGTCCTCGAGATGCTCGGCGGAAGGGAAGATCAGCAGCGCGCCATCGGCGATCTCGCCGGTCTGCTCCAGGTTCTTGGGGCCGATCGCGGCGATGTAGAGGGGGATGTGCTCACGCTGCGGATGCACGGTGAGCTTGAGCGGCTTGCCGGGGCCGCCGGGCAGCGGCAGCGTCCAGTGCTCACCCTCGTACGACAGCCGCTCACGGGTCATGGCCTTGCGGACGATCTCGACGTACTCCCGGGTCCGGGCGAGCGGCTTGTCGAACTTCACGCCGTACCAGCCCTCGGAGACCTGGGGACCCGAGACCCCGAGGCCGAGCCGGAACCGGCCGCCGGAGAGGGAGTCGAGGGTGGCGGCGGTCATGGCGGTCATGGCGGGCTGGCGGGCCGGGATCTGGAGGATCGCGGAGCCGACGTCGATGCTCTCCGTCTGCGCGGCGACCCAGCTCAGTACGGTCGGGGCGTCGGAACCGTACGCCTCGGCGGCCCAGCAGACGTCATAACCGAGCCGGTCGGCCTCCTGCGCGACCGCGAGATTGTCGCTGTCCATCCCGGCGCCCCAGTACCCGAGGTTGATGCCAAGCCGCATGGCCACTCCCTAACTACCGATGACTACTGATGAGTAACGTCCCTGTGCCGGGGACTCTAGCGCGCCGTACGGGCTTCCGTCAGCGGCGGGTTGTCCACAGGCTCTCTCCGCGTGGGGTCCTGGCCAGTAATCTCAGCAGCCATGGAGCAGAGGCATCTCGGCCGTACCGGCCTGCGCGTGTCCCGGATCGGGCTCGGCACCCTGACCTGGGGGCGGGACACCGACGAGCACGACGCCGCCGATCAGTTGAAGGCCTTCTGGGAGGCGGGCGGGACACTGGTCGACACGGCGGATGTGTATGGCGGAGGGGAGTCGGAATATCTGCTCGGGCAGTTGATCGAGCGGCTGGTGCCGCGCCGCGATCTGATCGTCGCGACGAAGGCCGGCAGTGTGCCCGATCCGTACCGGCGCTTCGACGGATCGCGCGGACATCTGCTCGCCGCGCTCGACGCGTCACTGGAGCGGCTCGGCACGGACTATGTGGATCTGTGGCAGATACACGCCTTTGACGACGAGACACCGCTGGAGGAGACCCTCCACGCCCTGGACATCGCCGTGAGCAGCGGCCGTGCCCGGTACGCGGGAGTGTCGAACTACTGCGGCTGGCAGCTCGCCAAGGCCGCCACCTGGCAGCTCGCCGCGCCGGGGATACGGACACGGCTGGCCAGCACCCAGATGGAGTACTCACTGTTGCAGCGCGGAGTGGAGCGCGAGGTGCTGCCGGCCGCGCTGGATCTGGGCGTCGGACTGCTGCCCTCGTCGCCGCTGGGGCGCGGGGTGCTCACCGGCAAGTACCGGCACACCACCCCGCCGGACTCGCGCGGCGCCTCGGAGCAGATGGCGCCGTTCGTCGAGCCGTATCTGGACGAGGCGGCGAGCCGGATCGTGGACGCGGTCGCGACGGCCGCGGACGGGCTCGCCACGACACCGCTGGAGGTGGCGCTGGCCTGGGTCAGGGACCGCCCCGGGGTGGTGGCCCCGATCATCGGCGCACGGAACGCGCAGCAGCTCACGGCGGCGCTGTCAGTGGAGAGCCTTAGTCTTCCTGACGAGATCTGCCAGGCGCTCGACGATGTGTCGGCGCCCGTGCACCGCTATCCCGACCAGGACTGGAGCACGCTGTGAGTACGGACCGCGACATCGCTGCCAGGGAGGAGGCCGGTCCCGTGGCCGACACGGCCGACACAGGCGAGCACCCCGCGGCCCGGACAGGTCCGGACGAGGACCCGGGTCCGTCCGCGAACGGCGCCGCCGGGCCCGGTCCGGCGGAAAGCGAGGCACCGGCGGACGCCGGCGCGACGGCCGGAACCGCGGCCGGTGCGGGTACGGACGCCGAGGGAGCCGGCACCGAAGGGGCGGCCGGCGCCGAGGCGAGCGCCGAAGTGTCCGAGGCCGCCGCCGAGTTGGCCGCGCAGCGGGAGTTGCGGGAGCGGATCGAGCGGCGGAAGGCGGAGAAGGCCGGACCCATCGCCGCCGGTACGAAGCTGAGCGGGCAGGCCGCCGATCTGCTCGCCGCCGTACGGGCCGTGGAGAGCGGCGCCCGGGTGGACCCGGCCCTGCTGCGCACGCCCGCGCCCGTACGCACGCCCGCGCCCGCCGCACCCGCCCCCGTACCGGCTCCGGCGCCCCGGTCCGCGCCGCCGGGCGCCCCGCCCGGGACCGTGTCCGGCGTCCGGGCCGTCCTCGCGGAGGGTGGTGCGCCGGAGGCGCTCGCGGGGCAGGCCGCCGCCGTGCTCGGGGAGCGGGCCGCGGACGCGCTGCGGGAGGACCCCTGGCAGCTCCTCGCCGTGCCCGGGGTGCGGCCGGAGCAGGCCGACGGATTCGCGCGGGCCCTGCTCGGGGCGGCATGCGGCCCCGGCGACGAGCGCCGGGCCGCCGCGCTGGTCGGCTGGCTGCTGGAGCGGGCCGCGCTCCAGGGCCATACGGCGCTGGAAGCGTCGTCGGTGCGCCGCGCACTGGCCGAGCACGCGGTGCCCGAGCCCGACGAGGCGGTGGAGCACTCCGTCGCCGAGGGCTCCGTGCTCCTCTTCCAGGACGGCCTCGAAGAGGGCCTGGAGGACATGGCGGGCACGGAGGGCGCGGCCGGGGAGACCGGGGACGCCGGGCCACAGGGGGACGCGCACCCCGCCGGGGCGGCCGAGGCGGCGCCGGTCCCCGACCTGCTGGCGCTCGACCGCTACGCCCTCGCGGAGGAGAGCCTCGCCGACGGACTCGCGCGGCTGGTCAAGACCGGTCCCGACGCCTCGTGGGAGGAGGCCGCGGCGGCGGCCCCCTCGCCCTCGGCCGCCGAGCTGATCCGCGCGGCCTCCGGGCACGGTCTCGTCCTGCACACCGGCGGTGAGGCGGCCCGCGCGGAGCCGGCCGCGCTGGCCGGGGCGGCCCGTGCGCTCGGCGTGCGCGCCGTCCTCGCCGTCCACAGTGAGAACGGCCGCGCCAGGCTGGGCGCGGAGACGGTCACGGTGGCCGGGCTGCTGGCCGGTACGGAGGGCCCGGGACGGGACGAGGACGGCCGGTTCGCCCTCGGTCTTCTGGTGGTGCTGGACGCGCCGCAGCTCGATGTGGAGACGGCCGCGCTGCTGGTCGAATCCCTGCCGGACGGCGCCCGGCTGGTGCTCAGCGGGGATCCCGGGGTGCTGTGGTCGGCCGGCGCGGGCCGGGTGTTCGCCGATCTGCTGGCCGCCCGTGTGTGCCCGCGGATCGTCTCCCGTACCCCCGACCCGGGACCGGTCGGCGAGCTGGTCTCCGGTATCGGCGTCGGCGAGCTGAACCAGGTGGAGGCGCCCGGCCGGGAGGTGGTGATCGTGCCGGTGCGGGACGCGGGCGAGGCGGTGCACCGCACGGTGCAGTTGGTCGCCGAGTCGGTGCCGCGCGCTTTCGGGACGGCCGCCGGGGAGACGCAGGTGATCACCGTGGGCCATGGCGGGGCGGCCGGCACCCGCGCGCTCAACGCCGCGCTGAAGCAGCGGCTCAACCCCGGCCCCGGCCTGTTCGGCGGCTTCGACCCGGGGGACAGGATCGCGTACGCGCCCTCGCCCGGCAGGACGCTCCAGGGCGCCGTGGTCTCGGCGGACCAGGAAGGGCTGCTGCTCGACTGCGAGGGCGGGGAGGTCACCGTCCCCAGGGAGCGGGTCGAGTCGGCCGTGCGGCACGGCTGGGCGCTCACCGCGCATCAGGCGGCGGGGATGCGCTGGCCCGCCGCGGTCGTGGTGCTTCCCGGTGACGCCGCCCAGGGGCTGAGCCGCCCCTGGGTCTATACGGCCTTCGGCCGGGGGGACCGGCATCTCTCCGTGGTCCATGGCGTGGACCAGGCCCTGCCGCACGCGGTGGCCACGATCCCGTCCCAGCAGCGCACCACCCGGCTCCGCCCGCTGATCGAGGGCCTGCTGACACCGGCGGCACAGCACCCGTAGCCCTGGCCCGGCCGGGCCAGGCCGCCCGTCCGGGGCCGCCCCTGGCCGCCCCGGACGGAAAGACCTGTCCGGTCCGGTGCGGTCGAGGGGCGATGCGGTCCAGGGGCGATGCGGTCCAGAGGCGATTGCCGTAACCGTGCGCCGGGTGGGCGGGGCGGCAGGTGTCCGCGCGGCGGCGCGGGCCCGTCCGAGCGGAGTCCGACGCCTCGGATGACGTCCAACGGCCTCAGGCGGCCCCTGACGGCCCCCGGCCGCCGGTCGCCATCGGTCGCCGCCGGTCAGGCGTGTCAGGCGTCCTGCTCCTCCAGGTCGTCCAGATCCACGTCGAGATCGTCCTCGTCGAAGACCGCGCTCACATCGAAACGGCAGACCACCTGCTGCGGGTCGGCCTGGTCGAAGGGGGCGCTCAGCCACTCCCCCGGCTCGGGCAGATCGTCGGCCGCCGACACCCAGAGAGTCGAATCGCCCTCTTCGAGCCCGAATTCCTTGTGCCGGGACGCGATCTCGTCCGGTTCGTACTCACCGAAGAGCACCCCCAGCGCGGCATGCACACTGCCGCCCACCACACCGCCGGTGCCGGTGTCACCGTCCACATCGGCGATGCGCTGTGCTTGTGCGAGCAGCCGCTGCGGCTCGACCACCGCGTAGTCACGCCGGATCAGCACACTGAGGGCGTTCGGCTCCTCGGGACCCCTGTATGGCGGAAGCGAGTCGTCCGGATCCGGGATCTCGAAGGGGGTGACCTCGTCGTACCGGTTGTAGAGCCGCTCGTCATAGACCTCGGCGGCGACGGCCAGGGCGTTGAACGCCTCGGAGACAGCCGGATCGTCCTCACCCGTGCGGTGTTCGACCGCCGCTAGATGGCGGTCCAGGGCTACCTTGACCGCCTCGGCGGCGGCACGTACCTCGGCAGCGGTGGGCTGCGCAGCATCAGACATAGTGCAGACGCTATCCGTACCGGGCCTCTGCCCGCACAATAGATGCGATGCCGGAATACGAATTTGTCGACGTGTACGTGCCGCGCGGGGTCTCCCGCAGGGATGCGGCCCGTCTGCTCACCGACCATGCCGAGTACGGACACTGGGAACTGGACCGTCTGAGCCTGCACCGGGACGGCAGTCGCAGAGTGCGGCTGCGCCGGCGCATCATCCGCCAGGCGCGCGCCACCTGGTGAGTGCGGCGGAACGGGCCCCGCTGTCGCGAGGCCCGCCCGTGTCCGTACCCGACCGCCGTACGCACCGTCCGTACGCGTCCGATTACGCGGCGGAGCGGGCGCGGCGGTAGATGAGGCTGCCCGCGATCAGCAGGCCGGCGCCCACCGGGACGGCGATTCCGAGCGCACCCGCACCGGTCTGGGCGAGCGACTCGGTGCCTTCGGGCCGTACGACCGTCTTCGGCTCCGGGGTGTTCGGCGACGGCGGGATCGCACGCACCTGGGTCGGCTTGCCCGGCTTGCCCGGGGTGACGGGCTTCCCGGGCTGTTCCGGCTTGGCCGGAGGGGCGACGGGCGACTCGTTCTCGCAGCCGTTGCCCATGGCGGGGTTGAGCAGGCCGCCGATGGTGACGCTGTTCCCGCAGACGTTCACGGGGATGTCGATCGGCACCTCGATGGTGTTGCCGGAGCCGACGCCGGGAGAGTTCACGGAACCGCCCCCCGCGTGGGAGCCGCCGGCCGGCACGGTGTGCGTGGCGCCCGGGTGCGAACCGCCGTGGTGCGATCCGCCCTGATGTGAACCGCCCGGCTGCGATCCACCCTGCTGCGGGCCGCCGTGGTGCGGGCCGCCGCCCTGCGGTGAGGTGTGCGAGCCGCCGTGTCCACCGGACGACGGGCCGCGCCCATTGGCGCAGCCGTTGCCGAACGCGGGGTTGAGCACCCCGACGACATCCACGGTGTTCCCGCACACATTGACCGGTACATGCACCGGGACCTGCACATTGTTCCCGGACAGCACGCCCGGAGATTTCGCCGCGGTTCCCTCGGCTCCCGAGTCCGCGTGAGCGTGGCCGCCGCCGAGCGCGAGCACGCCGCCCGCGGCCGCCGCCATGGTGATCAGGCCTTTGCGCGTGACCTGTCGCATTGCTTGGATCCCTGCCTTCTGCCTTCCGGGACTGCCCTGGGCATCGGTGCCGGGGCAGGATGCCCAGCGGCCCCGGAGTGCATGGCGCGCACTCCGGGGCCGCACGGGCTCAGACCCTCACGGGTGAGAGATACGACGTCACTTGTTGACGCAGGTGTTGCCGAAGGCGGGGTTCAGCAGCCCGATCACGGAGATCGTGTTGCCGCACACGTTCACCGGCACGTGGATGGGGGCCTGGATGACATTGCCCGAGACCACACCGGGAGAGTTGACGGCGGCACCCTGGGCATCCGAGTCGGCGACAGCCATACCCGCACCCGCGAGCACCAGGCCACCCGTGACAGCCGCGGCGGCGACGATCTTCTTGATCATTATTTCCTCCTTGTTGGCAAACGCGGCCCCAACCGCGGGCCGCAACACCTGTAACGAGGAGGAACCAATGGGGCTACGAGCTTATCGTCGCATTCACTCTTTTCAGTCAAATGCGCACGCGCTGGCGATTGTTGAGAATCCTGTGTCGGCTCTCCTCCGACTCTCCGTCGGCTGTTGTGTCAGCTCTGATCGATGAAACGGTCGAGTACGCGGACACCGAACTTCAGTCCGTCCACCGGCACTCGCTCGTCCACCCCGTGGAACATCCCGGCGAAGTCCAGCTCCGGCGGGAGCTTGAGCGGCGCGAAACCGAAACCGCGGATCCCGAGGTCGTCGAAGGACTTGGCGTCGGTGCCGCCCGAGAGCATGTACGGAACGGCCCGCGCGATCGGGTCCTCGGCCAGGAGCGCGCTCTGCATGGCGTCCACCAGGCTTCCGTCGAAGCTGGTCTCCAGGGCCTTGTCGGAGTGCGCGTCCTCACGCTTGACGCGGGGGCCGATGATCCGGTCGATGTCGGCCAGGAACTCCTCCTCGTAACCGGGCAGGAACCGGCCGTCGACATGGGCGGTGGCCTGGCCGGGGATCACGTTCACCTTGTATCCGGCGGCGAGCATGGTGGGGGCGGCGGAGTTGCGCAGGGTCGCGCCGATCATCTTGGCGATCCCGCCGAGCTTGGCGAGCGTGCCCTCCATGTCCTCCGGGTCGAGCGGGACGCCGAGCGCGTCGGACAGCTCGTCCAGGAAGGACCGTACGGTCTTGGTCATCCTCACCGGCCACTGATGGCGGCCGAGCCGGCCGACGGCCTCGCACAGCTCGGTGATGGCGTTGTCGTTGTTGGTCATCGAGCCGTGTCCGGCGGTGCCCTCGACCGTCAGACGCATCCAGTGCATGCCCTTCTGCGCCGTCTCGATCAGATAAAGACGCAGATTCTCGTTGACGGTGAAGGAGAAGCCGCCGACCTCGCTGATCGCCTCCGTGACGCCCTCGAAGAGTTCGGGGTGGTTGTCGACGAGATACCGCGCGCCGTACGTACCGCCCGCCTCCTCGTCGGCGAGGAAGGCCAGCACGATGTCGCGCGGGGGCTTGCGGCCGCTGCGCAGCCTGTCCCGTACGACCGCGAGGGTCATGGCGTCCATGTCCTTCATGTCGACCGCGCCACGGCCCCAGACGCAGCCGTCCGCGATCTCGCCCGAGAACGGGTGGTGCGTCCAGTCGTCGGCGTTGGCGGGGACGACATCGGTGTGGCCGTGGATGAGCAGGGCGGGCCTGGAGGGATCCTCGCCCTCGATCCGGGCGACGGTCGAGGCCCGGCCCCGGTGGGACTCGAAGATCCGGGGTTCGAGACCCACCTCGGCGAGCTTCTCGGCGACATATTCGGCGGCGGCCCGCTCTCCCGGTCCGGAGTGGTCGCCGTAGTTGCTGGTGTCGATCCGGATCAGATCGCGGCAGAGGTCGACGACCTCGTCCTCGCCGGAGGCGGTCCTGCCCGCGTTCGACTCGCTCACGCTGCTCACTCCCACGGTCGGTGCTGGTGGTCCCCCACATCCTCCCGCGTACCGCCCCCGCACCCCAAGGCGGTTCCCCGCCCGACATACGCCCGTCACACGGTACGAGGGGGACCAGGGCCGTGATCGGGCACCGCCGATTGTTTGCTATGGTTTTCCACGTCGGAACGGCCCCGAGCCGCCCGGCAGACACCTGGTCCGGGTGGCGGAATGGCAGACGCGCTAGCTTGAGGTGCTAGTGCCCTTTATCGGGCGTGGGGGTTCAAGTCCCCCCTCGGACACAGATCATTACCCCACGGGGCGATGCGGAAGCAGTGACCAGGTCCGGACAGAGGCTCGTCTCTGTCCGGACCTGGTGTTTTCCGAGGTTGTATGCGCCTTGGCGGGGTGAGCCGTGAGGCGGGCGAGTAGCACCTGCGGCCGTTTCTGGATGTCTGGGGTCCGCCTGGGCTCGATTCTGTGTCCGCGCGAGCCGCGGGGTGCTTTTCGCGGCTACTGACCGGTCGGGGGTCCGGCTTCTGGCGTGGGGATTCGGCGTGGGGTGGGGAGGTGCTCGTGGCGGTACTCGCCGGGGGCTTCTCCGTATTCGCGTTTGAAGGCGCGGTCGAACGCGGATTCGGAGGTGCGGCCGGTCAGCCGGGCGATGGTGTGCAGGGGTGTGTCGTCGAGGCGTAGCAGGGCGCCGGCCGAGGTCATCCGCCACCAGGCGAGGCAGGTGAGTGGTGGTTTGCCGACGAGGGTGGTGAAGCGGCGGGCGAACGCCGCCCGTGACAGCCCCGCGCGTGCGCCCAGTTCTTCCACTGTCCAGGGCGATCTCCTGCCCGTGGGAGACGAACACCACGTCGCCCGCCGCGAGAGCCACCGGCGCGGCGTCGCACGACAGCAGCAGGCACCCGCCCTCAAGCCCTGGCGTCCGAGAACCGCGTGGCAGCCGCTTCCGGCGGGCGGTCCTGACGGCACCGGGCTTCCGGCCCCACCGAGCACACCGACCCGCACGAACACACCGAACACACCGACACATCGGGAGGTTGCGCCATGTCTCCTTCCCTTCGGCCGAACCGACGCTCGGTACGTAAGGCCGGTATGGGGCTCACACTCGCCGGAGCCGGTCTGCCGACTGCCACCGCGCCTGTCGTGGCAGCCGTGGCAGCGCGGTACGGATCGGCGACACCTACCGCAGGAGTTACTTCGACGTCGACACGGGCGCGATCTGCACCCGTACCGCTCCCCGCCCCGACGCCCTGTGGAGCATCCCGGTCCCGCAGATCACCGCCTTGACGGTGCCCGACCTCTACGGCGGCCACCTCCACCCCGGCGGGGCGAGCGCGGCCTCGCTGACCCTGCTCGTGTCGCAGTGGAACGGCACCCTGGGGCAGCCGTACCGGGTGCTGCAGTTCGACGGCGTCAATCCGTGACCGGAGCGCTCGTCCGTTGCTCTGGGGCTCCTCAAATCGAGGGACATCTCTTCCCTTCGGGCGATATACACGTTGCCCCAGGAAATCGAGCGAACGCAGGGGTGCGCCAATGGAATTGGAACTGGCGGAACTGGCGGGTCTGGCCGCGTCGGCGGTGGTCAGCGGAATGGCGACGGCCGGGTGGGAGGGAGCGCGGCAGGCGATCGGCGAGCTGTGGCGCCGGGCGCACCCCGAGCGGGCGGACACGGTGGTGGCCGAGCTGGGCGAGACGCGCGACGAGGTGCTCGTGGCCCGGCGGAACGGGGACGAGCGGGCCGAGCTGGAACTCGTCGGAGAATGGCAGGCGCGGCTGCGGCGGCTGCTGGTCGCCAATCCGGAGATGGTGCCCGAACTCCGGCGGCTGATCGACGAGTCGTGGCCCGCCGTCCGCGAGGAGGAACCTCGGGCCGGCGGCGTCACTCTGACCGCGAACGCGTCGGGGAACTCCCACATCACCATGTCCGGGCGGGACATCAACATCACCAAGGGGTGATCGTTTGAGCAACTCCGGAAGGACCCCGGACGGTTCGGACCGCGACGCCGACGGCAACGGCGACAGCGGGACACGGATCGATGTACGAGGGGACGGTCAGTCCCGGATCAGGGTGGCCGGCCGTGACATGAACACCACCTACTTCGTCAGTGCCTCGTCGGCGGCGCTCGCCGCGCTCGTGGGCCTCGTGATTCTCGTCGGCATGTGGCAGCCGTGGCAGGAGACGGCGTCGACCGGCGAACAGAACCGCACGGACACCGGGATCGGTTCGGGCCCCTCCGGCGGGCCCTTCACGGACCCCGCGCCGTACCGGGAGCCGCCGCCCGCCGACGAGGACGGCAAGGAGTCGGAGGACCCGGAACCCTCTCCCAGCCCCACCCCCAGTCCCAGCCCCTCTCCGACCCCCGACCCGCCGGACCCGGTCGACGTGGCATTCGCGTCCGCCGGCGTCGGCACCTGCCTCAACGTGTACGACGACGGCTGGGGCAAGCTGAACCACGACTGGCCTTTCGCGGTCGACTGCGGTGCGACCTTCGCCTTCTCGAAGGTGACCATGGTGACGACGTCCGCCTCGAACTGCCCCCAGGGCGCAGGCCGACGGGGCTGGGGTCATGTCAACGACGACGGGTCTTCCATCGCGCTGTGCCTTGACCGCGTGTTCGCCGCGGGGCAGTGCTTCCCCGCGACACTGAGCAAGCAGGCCGACGGGTCCCTCCACGGTGAAGGGCGGCTGTTCAGCGTCTGGGGCTGTGACCGGACGCAGGTGCCGAGCGGCCTGAACGCGATCATGACGATCACGGCGGTGCTGAGAGGGGGCGGTTGCCCCCAGCGGAACGACAGGCAGACGCTCTCCTGGCCGGTCTTCAACGGCGCGGGCAAGGTCTGCGCCGTGCAGAGGACGAACTGAGGCGCTTTTAGCGTCGGGGCGGCCCGAACGGTTCTCGGGCCGCCCTACCGTCGGGGCCGTCGGTGCCCGTACCGTCCGGGCCGCCCTACCGTCCGGGCCGTCGGTGCCCGTACCGTCCGGGCCGTTCGGGCCGTCCCCCGAAGCGGGCAGGGGCCGTCGTGCCCCCGGGGACCCATTGTCCGGGGATATTTTTGCCATGTACCGTTCAAGGGCTCGTCACCCAGCGGCGGTTCGTCCGATGGTCTACGCGCGCAGAGTTTTCCCGCACGCCCACCCCCTCGTACACGGAGGTTTGACGGATGCTCGGATCAGGGATTTCCCGTCGTCGCAGACTCATCGGTGTCACAGTCGTTCTCGGTGCCCTCGCCACCGGTACCGCCGCCCAGGCCGCGCAGGCCGTCCCGGCGCCCCAGGCCCCCCGGGGCGCCCAGGCGGCGCCGGCCGCCGCCGCGGCGGCCACCCATCGTGTGCTGTTCGACAACGCCCATGCCGAGACGGCCGGCAACGCCGACTGGATCATCAGCACCAGCCAGCCCGATCCGCTGGGACAGAACCCCTCTCCCTCCTCCGACACCTCCTGGACCGGCGCCCTCTCCTCCTGGGGCGTGGCGCTCCAGCGGACCGGCGACTACAGCCTCAAGACGCTGCCGTCCAGCGGCTCGATCACCTACGGCACGACGAGCGCCACCGACCTGAAGAACTTCGACAGCTTCGTCCTGCCGGAGCCGAACGTTCTGCTGACCTCGGCCGAGAAGACCGCGGTGATGAAGTTCGTACAGAACGGCGGCGGTCTCTTCCTGATCGCCGACCACACCGGCGCGGACCGCAACAACGACGGTGAGGACGCCGTCGAGATCATCAACGACCTGATGAGCAACAACAGCGTCGACAGCACCAACCCCTTCGGCTTCTCCGTCGACACCCTCACCGTCGGCTCCGACTACCCCACCGCGATCAACGACAGGACCAACCCGGTCCTGCACGGTTCCTTCGGTACGGTCACCAAGAGCCTGATCGCCAGTGGCACCACCGCCACCCTCAGGCCCGCCGACAACCCCAACGTCAAGGGCCTCGTCTACCGGACCGGCTACTCCGGCAACACCGGCGCGTTCTTCGCCACCAGCACCTTCGGCAGCGGCCGGGTGGCGTTCTGGGGCGACAGCTCCCCCATCGACGACGGCACCGGCCAGTCGGGCAACACGCTGTACGACGGCTGGCGGGACTCCGGCGCCACCAACCCCGCGCTCGCGCTCAACGCCACCGAGTGGCTCGCCTCCGGGACCAGCGACGGCGGTGACGGCGGCGGCACCTGCACCGCCGCCCAGCTGCTGGCCAACCCCGGCTTCGAGTCCGGCACCGCCTCGTGGTCGGCCACCAGCGGTGTGATCACCAACAGCAGCTCGCAGCCCGCCCGCACCGGCTCGTACAAGGCCTGGCTCGGCGGTCGCGGTTCGGCCCGCACGGACACCGTCTCCCAGTCCGTCTCCGTCCCGTCCGGCTGCGCCGCGACCTTCAGCTTCTATCTGCACATCGACACCGCGGAGACCGGTACCACCGCCTACGACACCCTCAAGGCGCAGGTGGTGAACAGCTCCGGCACGGTTCTCAGCACCCTGGCCACCTACTCCAACCTCAACGCCGCCTCCGGCTACACCCGGCGCAGCTTCGATCTGAGCGGCTATGCCGGTCAGACCGTGACGGTCAAGTTCACCGGTGTCGAGGGCTCCAAGCTCCAGACCTCCTTCGTCATCGACGACACGGCCCTCAATGTGAGCTGACGCGCGTGAGGTGACTCAGGTGAGCCGGCTCGCGTGAACCGGCTCACCTGACCCGGCGCCCTTCGGACGAACGCGGACCGCCCGGTCCTGACACTCGCGCGGTATCGAGCCGCCCGTATCCCGCGAGTGCCGGGAACCGGGCGGCTGTGTCCTGTCCGGCGGATCGGTTCCGCGGCGGCCGGTGGCACACTGGTGGCCGGTTGTCCGAAGGAGCCCGCTGTGCCGATCATCCGCAATCTCCACCGTGCGGTGAGCCGCGCCTACCGCCGGAAAGTGGATCTGAGCCACCCGGCCCGCTCCCCGCTGGGCAGCACGGTGGTCAACTGCGTGATCTACGAGGAGGGCGCGCGGCAGCCCGACGCCGGCTCGGCGGACGAGGCCCTGCGGCAGGTACGCAAGTCCGGCAAGGGCTTCGTCTGGATCGGACTGTTCGAGCCCTCCGGGACGGAGTTCGCCTGGATCGCCGAGCTGTTCGATCTGCATCCGCTGGCGGTCGAGGACGCGGTGCTCGCCCATCAGCGCCCCAAGGTGGAGCGGTACGACGAGACGCTGTTCGCCGTCTTCAAGACCTGCCACTACGTCGAGCACAAGGAACTCACCGCCACCAGCGAGGTGGTGGACACCGGGGAACTCATGATCTTCACCGGTACCGACTTCGTGATCACGATCAGACACGGCGGACACGGTTCGCTCGGCCCTCTCCGGGAAGCCCTGGAGGCCGCCCCCCAGCAGCTGGCCAAGGGCCCCGCCGCCGTACTGCACGCCATAGCCGACCAGGTCGTCGACGACTATCTCGCCGTGGCGGATTCCGTGCAGACCGACATCGACAACGCCGAGGCCGAGGTCTTCAGCGAGCACGCCAGTCGCAGCGACGCGGGCCGTATCTATCAGCTCAAGCGCGAACTGCTGGAGCTCAAGAGGGCGGTGGCACCGCTGGACCGGCCGCTCCACGCGCTGGCCACCAAGCCGCTGCCGCCGGTCGGCCCGGACATCCAGCCGTACTTCCGTGACGTCGCCGACCATCTGGCCCGGGTCACCGAGCAGATCGCCTCGTTCGACGCTCTGCTCGACTCGATCCTCCAGGCCCATCTCGCCCAGGTGACCGTCGCCCAGAACGAGGACATGCGCAAGATCACGGCATGGGCGGCGGTGATCGCCGTACCGACGATGGTCTGCGCGGTGTACGGCATGAACTTCGACCATATGCCGGAGCTGCGCTGGACCTATGGCTACCCGCTGGCCCTGGGAGTCATCGCCGTCGCCTGTCTCCTGATCCACCGCAGCTTCCGCCGCAACGGCTGGCTCTGATCCCGCCGGGCGCGTCCGCCCGCCCTCCGTGCCGCCCCGGCCCTCCGTGCCGACCGGTCTCCGTGCCGACCGGTCTCCGTGGCACATGCGGCGACACGCATGGCGATTTGTCCGAGTATCCAATCGTCTCTACGGGACGGAGGCGGGCGCCTCCGGGGCGGCCTCGGCGGCGCCCGCGCGGGTGCGCAGACCGAACGCGCTGATCAGCGTGGCGATCACGGCCGCGACCAGGGGGACGACCAGGGCGGCCTGATACCCGTCGAGCCGCGCCGCCGGGGACGAGCCGTCCGTCGCCGCGACATTGACCGCTGCCACGAAGGAGAGCCCCAGCGCCGCTCCGAACTGGAAGGAGGTGTAGAGCAGACCGCCGGCGACACCCTGCTCCTCCTCCGCGATGCCCTCGGTGGCGACGATGGTCAGCGGACCGTACGCGAGGGAGAAGGCCAGTCCCAGGACGATCAGGCTCGGGAACATGGCCGTATACGTCCAGTCCGCCCGGACCGGCAGGAAGAGGGCGTACGACAGCGAGGCCAGGAGCAGTCCGCCGAAGATGACCCGGGCGTTGCCGAACCTCTCGACCAGCCTGGGGGTCAGCGTGGGTGAGAGAACGGCGTCGACGCCGATCACGATCATCGCGAAACTGGTCTGGAGCGTCGACCAGTCGCGTAGCTCCTGGAGATACAGGACGACGATGAACTGGAAGCCGAAGAACCCGGCGGCGAAGAGCAGTCCGGCGATATTGGAACGGACGAGCGCGGCGTTGCGGAAGATGCCCGGACGCACCAGCGGCGAGGCCGACGAGCGCTCGATGGCGGTGAACGCGGTGAACAGCAGCAGACTGGCCGCGACCGTGCCGGCCGTCCAGACCGGCGCCGCGTGCGGGGCGCGCTCCACCGCGAACACCAGCAGCAGGATGGCGCCCGTCACGGTGATCGCGCCGCCCGCGTCGACGGACCGCCCGTCGCGGCTGGGGCGGGCCGGCCTGGGGATCAGGGCGAGCGCGGCGCCCAGGATGAGCAGGGAAAGGATCACGGGGGCGAAGAACACCCAGCGCCAGTCGACCGCGGCCAGGAGGCCGCCGACGACCAGACCGACGGAGAAGCCGCCGGCGGCGGTGCCGGAGTAGACGAGCAGGGCCTTGTTGCGCCTCGGCCCCTCCTCGAAGCTCGTGGTGATGATCGACAGACCGGCCGGGGTCATGAAGGCCGCCGCGACACCGGTCACGAACCGGGCGACGACAAGCATCCACCCCTCGGTGGCGAAACCGCCCAGTCCGGAGAAGAGCAGGAAGACGACCAGCCAGCACAGGAACATCCGGCGGCGTCCGAACAGGTCGGCGGCCCGGCCGCCGAGCAGCATGAAGCCGCCGTAGCCGAGCACATACGCGCTCATGACCCACTGGAGCGTGCCCGTGGACATGTCCAGGTCCGCGCGGATCGACGGGAGCGCCACATTGAGCATGGCCACGTCGATGCCCTCCAGGAAGATCGCGCCGCACAGCACGAACAGCACGCCCCAGGCGCGCCCGGTCATTCGGTCGGTACCGCTGCCCGACGGGGATCGCAGGGTGGACACAGATGTCTCCTCGTACGCAGGGGAAGGGTGGAAGAGATCCGTCCGCGCACACGGCGCGTCGGCGGTTACGCGGAAGCCTGCCGGTTCCCACTTGTAACCGTCTGAATCCTCGGGCAGGCTGACGGGCCATGGAAGAAGGCACTTCGAAGTCACCGACGCACTGCGCGGATACCGACGGGGACTACGGCGTCCTCCAGTGGCACACGCGCGAGGGCTGCGAGGTACGGCACATCCTCGACCGCGTCGCGGACAAGTGGTCGCTGCTGGTCATAGCGCTCCTGGAACGCCGGACCCTGCGCTTCACGGAACTGCGCAACAGGATCGAGGGCATCAGCCAGCGCATGCTGACGGTGACCCTGCGTCAGCTCGAACGTGACGGGCTCGTCCGGCGGACCGTCCACCCTGTCGTTCCGCCGCGCGTCGACTACGAACTGACCCCTCTCGGGGCGACGCTCCATGCCACGATCCAGGCCCTGGTGACATGGACGGAGGAGCATCAGCACGAGATCGCGGCCGCCCGCACCGAGTACGACCACCGCCCGGCGTACGGCGAAGAGGCTTCCTGAGCCGCCGTCAGGGCCCGGAACGCACGAGTGCCGGCCGTGTTGGCACGGCCGGCACTCGTTCCGGTGGGGCGGGTCGGACGCTCAGGTACGGGGGGCCGCTATGAGGGCCGTGGTCTCCATGGGGAGTCCCGCGACGCGCTCGACGTCGAAGCCGGCCCGGTCGAGAAGTGTCCGGAACTGGTCGACGGAGCGGTGCCGGCCGCCGTTGGTCATCAGCAGATGGAGATCCCACAGCGCGGGCAGCACGGTGGAGTCCTTGTCGGTCACGGTGCGGTCGAGTACGAGAAGCCGGGAGCCGGGGCCCGCCATGGCGAGCCGGCAGTGCTCGAAGGCCGCCACGACGGCCTCGTCGGACCAGCCCGCGAGCACCCGGCAGAAGAGATAGACATCGCCGTCCAGCGGCACGGCCTTGAACATGTCCCCCGCGTGGAGCTCGACCCGGTCGAGACCGACGGTGCCGGAGAGATAGTCGCGGGCGATGGGTATCACATGGTCACGGTCGATGAGCGCGCCGCGGGCATCGGGGGTGGCCTCGAGGATGACGGAGAGAAGGTGGCCGTTGCCGCCACCGCAGTCGACGACGGTCTTGCCGCCGGAGAAGTCGAAGATCTCCGGCACGTAGTCGAAGAAGAGATTGCCGGCCTTCATGGTCCGCTGGAACCGGACGGCCAGGTCGGCGTGGCCGTCGAGATACGAGTAGAGGGGCTGTCCGTAGGCGAGTTCGAAGCCCGCGGTCAGGGTGGTGAAGCACTCGACCGCGTTGCCCCAGGCGGTGTAGAACTCCTCGCCGTAGAGGAGGCACATGTCGCGCAGGGTCCCCGGCCGGTCCAGGAGCGCCTCGGCCACCGGTGTGTTGCGGTAGCCGGACTCGTGATCCCCTTCGAACACGCCCATCGCCACCAGGAGACGCATCAGCCTGCGGATGCCCTCCTCCTCGGCGCCGGTGGCCTCGGCGAGTTCACCGCTGGTGGTGCGGCCGGCTTCGATGTGATCGGGCAGACCGAGCTTCGCGGCGGTGTGCACGGCCTGTGCCCGCCAGCCCCCGGTGATCAGCTCGACTACTTCTTGGGCCGCCTTCAGATCGGCTTTCACTGCGAACTCTCCAGGATGTCGGGGGGTCACTCCGTCGTGTTTTCACCGGGCCGTCGCGCTCTTCACCGGGCCGTCGTACCTTCACCGGGCCCCGGGCCTCAGGTGGGAATCTCGCCCCGCCGGATCACCGGAATCCCTATGCCCAGCGCACGGAGCTGGTTGTACGGGTTCATGAATTCCCGGTTCTGCACGATCTTGCCGTCGTCGAGCAGGAACGAATGGATGAAGTGGTTCTTGTAGTGGCCCGGCGGATATCCGGGGAAGAGAATCGCGCCCTCACCGTCGCACTCGACCCAGAACCGGTTGGGATCCTGTGTCTCAAAGATCTCGACGTTGTACCAGACCCAGTCGGGGAAGCATTCCAGCGACCACGCGCCGTGTGCCTTCAGCTTGTCGAGACCACGGGAGACGATCGGCTCCTCGGTGTCGGCGGTGTACAGGCCGCCGCTGCCTTCCTCGGTGAACAGGAGATAGCGGCTCAGCCGCCCCTCGCCCTTCCTGCTCATATAGTCCTCGACCACGGCTCGGTTACGGCGCCGCAGTTCCGCTTCGTCGTCGGACGCCGGTTTGCCGACGGTGGCTTCAGTCATTGCCGGACCTCACAGGGGGACGATGGCGGGTGGCGCCAGGAATTCACTGGCGACTTCCGAGCACCTTATCCGGGCCATCGGGTGTCCAACCGGCGATTTCCGCACGTTGGACACCCGTATCCCGTATCCACATCTTTTTTATCCACATCTTTTGCCGTCCCGCACTTGGACGGACAGCGAATTCTTGCGGGCTCACTCTTCGGCCCAGTATTTTGCGGGAATGCATGATTATGTAGTGGCAGATGTCTTCACCGACGAACCTCTCTCCGGAAATCCGCTGGCCGTCTTCCTCGACGCCGCCGACCTGTCCACCGCGCAGATGCAGCGACTGGCCCGGGAACTGAATCTCTCGGAGACGACATTCGTCCTTCCGCCACAGGACGGCGGGGACGTACGGGTCCGTATCTTCACCCCGGTGAACGAGCTGCCGTTCGCCGGCCATCCGGCACTCGGCACCGCGATCGTGCTGGGCGCGGCCACCCGGCAGGACCGGCTGCTGATGGAAACCGCCGTGAGTACCGTTCCGTTCGTGTTCGACCGGGGTCCGGACGGCGGGATCCGCTCGGCGTGCATGCGGCAGCCGATCCCGACCTGGGAGCCCTACGCGGAGGTCGACGAGCTGCTCGACGCGCTCGGTGTGAAGTCCTCCGTCCTGCCGGTGGAGGTCTACCGCAACGGGCCGCGCCATGTGTTCGTCGGACTCCGCAGTGTGGAGGCGCTGTCCGAGGTGCGGCCCGATCTGCGGGCGCTGGCCAGGCATCACGACATGGCGGCCAACTGCTTCGCGGGATCCGGGAGCAGTTGGCGGACGCGGATGTTCTCGCCCGCCTACGGTGTCGCCGAGGACGCGGCGACGGGATCGGCCGCCGGGCCGCTCGCGATACATCTGGCGCGCCACGGGCTGATCCCGTTCGGGCGCCGGATCGAGATCTGCCAGGGCGTCGAGATGGGCCGCCCCTCCACGATGCTCGCCATCGCCGACGGCGCCGGTGAGCGGGTGGACATGGTGGAGGTGGCGGGCTCCGCGGTCATCGTGGCCCGGGGAACCTTCCAGGTGTGAGGACCGTCGTGGTCCGCGGCGGAACCGGGCGCCGCGGACCGGACCCCGCGGATCACGTCTCGTAGACCAGTCCGAGGCCGGACAGCGCCGCTCTGTCGTACGCGCCCTCGACCGTGGCCTCGACCTCGAACCGCACCCGCTCGGTGGGCGGATAGCCGATCAGACGGGCGGCGCGGTGCGGCGGCAGCGACTGCTGCTCGCCGGCTTCCGCCGACTCCCAGAGCATCACCGCTCCCCAGCGGTTCCCCGGGCGGTCGGAGATCCAGAACTTCAGCCGCAGGCCCTTGACCGAGGTCCACGGCGGCACTCCGTCACCGCCCCGCAGATACTCCCGCAGGGAGTCGATGGTCTGCTCGGACCCGGTCAGATCCCACCAGGCGATGGTGACGTTCACGCGCGGAGCACCTCTTCCATATGAGTGGCCCAGATGTGCCGCCCGTCCCGGGTGAGCACCGATTCGGCGTGGAACTGCATCGAGGTGAAGCGGGGCCCGCGCAGCGCGTGCACCTCACCGTTCCCGGTGTCCCGGCCGACCTCGACCCGGCCGATGCCGGGAACGTCGATCTCGTCCGTGTCGCAGCGGGCGGCGAAGGTGTTGTAGAACCCGGCGAGTACGCGCGTGCCGAACAGATCGATCTCACGGCGGGTGCCCTGGCGGCAGTCGTCGCAGCGCGTCACCTCCAGGCCGAGGCGCCGGCTGAGCACCTGGTGGCTCAGACAGACCGCGAGGAACGGAAGGCGCCGTTCCAGCAGGGTGCCGATCGCCGTGTGCAGATGGGCGATCCTGGGATCGCCGCTGTCGTTGGGATCGCCCGGTCCCGGACCCATGACGACCAGCTCGTGCTCGTCGAGGGAGTACTCCTCGTCGAACCGGCGTACCGTCACCCGCGTTCCGAGGGAGCGGAGCTGATGGCCGATCATCGCGGTGAAGGTGTCCTCGGCGTCGACGACCAGTACGCGACGGCCGGCCAGGGCCGGTGAGGGCCGCTCGCGGGCCGCCGGGCCCGCCCGGCCGGCGGGGCCGTCGGCGAGCCAGAACCGGGCGAGGTCCTCGTTGCGGCTCGCCAGCGCCGACCGTACGGCGGGATGGTCGCCGAGGGCCTCGCCTTTGGATCTTGCCGGGCTCGCGTGCCCTGGCACCGCTCCCTCGTCCAGCCTGATCCGAACGGGGGACCCGGGGCGCCCCTGCCGGTCTCCTTCCAGCGCGGAGAGCAGTCCGGCCGCCTTCGCCCTGGTCTCGGCGGCCTCGGAGACGGGGTCGGAGTGCCGTACGAGTGTGGCGCCCACACCGATGTCCACCCGGCCCGCGCGGTCGATGTCCGCGGTACGGATCAGAATCGCGGAGTCCAGGGACCGCGCGCCGTCCTCCCTGCCGATCAGGGCCATGACACCGCTGTAGTATCCGCGCCCCTGTGGCTCGTACCGGCCGATGACCCGGCAGGCGCTCTCCAGCGGGCTCCCGGTCACCGTCGGCGCGAAGAGCGTCTCGCGCAGGATGTCCTGCGGTTCCCGGTGGGAGCGGCCCTCGATGAGGTACTCGGTGTGCGCGAGCCGTGCCATCTCCTTGAGCCGCGGACCCACGACCCGCCCGCCGGACTCGCAGACGCGGGCCATCATCTTCAACTCCTCGTCCAGCACCATGTACAGCTCGTCGCTCTCCTTCTCGTCGGAGAGGAACTCCAGTACGTCGGAGAGCACCGGGCCGCCCTCGGGGTAGCGGTAGGTGCCGCTGACGGGGTTCATCACGGCCGTGCCCGCGCGCAGGCTGATATGCCGCTCCGGGGTGGCGCCGACGAAGGTACGGGCTCCGGTGTGCACGATGAACGTCCAGTACGCGCCCGACTCGCGGGCGCACAACCGCCGGAAGAACGCGAGCGCGTGGGCCGGGTCGTATCCCTCGATGTCCGCGACGAACGAGCGCTTGACGACGAAGTTCGCGCCCTCGCCGGTACCGATCTCGTCCGCGACGACCCTGCGGACGATCTCCGCGTACTCCTCGTCCGCGATGTCGAATCCGCTGTTCGCGAGGGTGATCGGGACATCGGGGATACGGCTCAGCGCCTCGGGCAGCGGCAGCACGGCCTGTTCCGTCACCCGCAGCGCCAGCAGTGGTGCCCCGTCGTCGACACAGGCGAAACCGCGTTCGGCGATCTGGCGGTAGGGGATGATCACCAGAACGTCCTGGCCCTGTCCGCGGGAGTCCGCGGGTACGGGGATCCCGGCGAGGGTGGCCGGCTCCGACAGTTCGCCGAGCAGTACGTCCAGCCGGCCCCGGCCGGTCGTCTCCGGGCGGTACAGCAGCGCGAAGGGCGGCGGCCGGTCGGCCAGCACCCGGGCCAGCAGCGGATCCCCGGTCATGACAGCACCTGTCTGTGGGTGAGCACCATGGCGCAGCGCTGCGCCGCGTACTCCAGCGCCATGCGGTGGTGGCGCCGCGAGAAGTCCCCTATGGCGTCGGCCACCAGAAACGGCTGGATGTCATGGGTGAACGCCTCCACCGCGCTCGCCAGCACCCCCACATGCCCGTACACACCGCAGACGAGAAGCTGGTCGCGCTCCTGTGCCCGCATCCATTCGAGCAGATCGGAGCGGTGGAACGCGCTGTAGCGCCATTTGGTGAGCCGCCGGTCGTCCGGGCCGGGGGCCAGCGGCTCCACCACCTCCCGGTCCGCCGGGTCCGTACGCATCCCGGGGCCCCAGAAGTCCTTGAGCAGGCCCCGCTGTTCGTCGGTCATGCCTCCGGGCTGCGCCGTGTACGCCACGGGTACGCCCAGCTGACGACACCGGTCGAGGAGTCCGGCGGCGTTCCGTACGAGCGGGTCCCGCAGGCTCTCGGGGAACGGCCGCAGGAAGTACCGCTGCATGTCGTGGACCAGCAGTACGGCACGGCGGGGATCGGCGGTCCAGCGGGCGGAGTTGGCGGGGAGATCGGCGGCGCCGGGTAACGTGTAGGGCGTTATGGGGGGTATGCCGGGCATGAGTGGTTCTCTCCTTGAAGAAGGCTTGAGTACCGGCCGGGAAGAACGTCTCGAACGTCATGGCGCGGAGCGGAATCGCTGGGACCGGACAGGACCTATGCCGAGTGGGGGGCTTTACGGGCCAGTTGCTCGGCGACCACCCGCCAGCCTCTGGCGTACTCCATCGCCGCGTTGGCGATGGCGCGCCTGCGGTGGGCGGGGACGCTGTTCGCGAGGGTCGCCCACTTCTCGCTGCTCATGGCGTGGGCCTCCATCAGCCGCAGCAGGGTGCGCCCGTTCTCGCTGTAGCGGAGCGAGGGATCCGTCCTGAGCCGCTGGACCACCGTGGCGCGGTCCGCGGACTCCTGGCCCGGCCCGGAACCGGCGCGCGCGTCGGCGGAGGACGGAAGCGAGGCCGGAAGCGCGAGCGGAAGCGGGGACGGAAGCGGGAGCGGGGACGGAAGCGAGGGCGCCTCGCCCGTCCATCGCCCTTCGTCGGGCTCCCGTTCGAGCGGACCTTCCTCACGGAGCAGCCGGGCGCGGACCGACCGTGCCGTCTCCGGTGAGATCCCCACCGCCTTGGCGATCTGCCGGAGGGACAGCTCGGGGTTACGCAGGATCAGTTCGGAGGCGAGCCGGCGTTTCTCCATGGCGTCGGTGGGCCGGACGCGGCCGTCCCGGCCGATCCTGCTGTCCGGCCGGCGCGTCGTCTCGGCGGGGTGCCGGCGGCGCACCTCGGCGACCGTCTTGGCGGAGAGCCCGGTGACGGAGGCAGTTAATCGGTCGGACCACTGGGGGTGCGAGGCGATGATGCGCGCGGCGGCGGCCTTGCGGTCGGCCACGGAGAGCGGCAGCCCGCCCGTCAGATTCGCCTGCACCGCGAGCACGAACGCCTCGGCCTCGTCGCCCTCGAACATCCGGGCAGTGATGAACTCCTGCTTGCGCAGTTCGGCGGCGCGAACCCGGTGCAGACCGTCGACCACACGCATGGTCGCGCGGTGCACGACGATCGGCGGGAATTCGCCCGGGGCACCGGCCAGCATTCTGACATGCTCCGGATTCTCCCCCGCGGTTCGCGGTGTGTCGGTGGTCACCAATGACCCGATGACCACCTTGACCACCGGCCCCAGCGTCTTCCGCCGGCGTCCCGGAATCGCGCCCCTGCGTTCATAGGAAAGGCCGCTCTCTCTACCGAGAGGACCGGCCGTTGAATTCTTCACCATTTACACCCCAACCATCGCAAGGAAATGAGATAAACCTCCGATGAAGATCCGCCGCAAACACTAGGGACTGAATGTCGAGAACGTCAATGTCACAAACGTCGCAGACGGTGCACGTCATCGTGCACACAGGGTGGGCGGCCGTGCCACGTCTGCGGTTCGGTGGAAATTTCGCTCCGGTTCGACAGAAATCCATCCCCATACGGATACCTGGGCGGACCGCAAGAGACACAACGGCAAAGATTTCGACAATGGAATCGCGCATTCCGGCAGAGCACCGGTTCTTTCGGTACCGGGACAGCGGTCCGCGACCGCCCCGACGGGATACGGGCGGTCGCGGAAATACGGCGGTGTGCCACTGCTCAGGTCTGCCAGGGAAAATACCTGACCAGCGGGCCGTCCAACTGGCGATTTTCCTCGGCTGGACAGCGCACGCCCGTCGGCGCCGTTCACCGGATCGACCCTGGACAGGCCTCGACGCACAGTGATAAAAGAATTCAAGCAGTCAGGCCAGGTACCGCCATCGCTTTTCGGAAGCATTTCCGTTCCCCTGTTTCTTCCCTACTTCGCGAGGCTCCCCCCCGACGGGATCAGCACCGTCGCACTGCTACCAGGAGTGACCGCTTATGTGTGGAATCGCCGGCTGGGTCTCCTACGACTCCGATCTGAGACAGCGCCGCGATGTACTGGCCGCGATGACCGACACCATGGCCTGCCGGGGCCCGGACGACGCGGGCGTCTGGATCCGGCCGCACGTGGGACTGGGCCATCGCCGTCTGGCGGTCATCGACCTCGCCGGCGGCAGGCAGCCGATGGAGATACGGACGCCCAGCGGCACCGTCGCCCTGGTCTACACCGGCGAGGTCTACAACTTCACCGAGCTGCGGACGGAGCTGGAGAGCAAGGGACACCGGTTCCGTACCGCAAGTGACACCGAGGTGGTCCTGCTCGGCTATCTGGAGTGGGGCGAGGGCCTCGCCGAGCATCTCAACGGCATGTTCGCCTTCGCGATCTGGGACGAGCGCGAGGACAAGCTGCTCATGATCCGCGACCGGCTGGGGGTCAAGCCCCTGTACTACTACCCGACCCCCGACGGCGTCCTGTTCGGCTCGGAGCCGAAGGCGATCCTGGCCAGTCCGGCGGCGCGCAGGGCGGTCGACACCGCCGGTCTGCGCGAGCTGATCGCGTTCACCATGACGCCGGGCTGGGCCCTGTGGAAGGACATGTACGAGGTCGAGCCCGCCACCGTCGTGACCGTCGACGCCCGGGGCATCCGCACCCGCGTCTACTGGAGACTCGACGCCACGGAGCACACGGACGACCAGGCGACCACGGTGGCCAGGGTCGGTGAGCTGATGACCGACATCGTGCGCCGCCAGCTCGTCGCCGATGTGCCCCAGTGCGTCCTGCTCTCCGGCGGCCTGGACTCCAGCGCGGTCACCGGACTCGCCGCGGCCCGGCTGGCGGAACAGGGCGAGCGGCTGCGTACGTTCTCGGTGGACTTCGCCAACCGGGAGGAGACCTTCCGGGCCGACGAGAACTGGGACAGCCCGGACACCCCGTACATCCGCGATGTGGTGGACCTGGTCGGCTCGGACCACCGCTTCGTGACGCTCAGTCCGCACGAGCTGACCGACCCCGCGCTGCGCCGGGCGGTGATCACCGCGCGCGATATGCCGGTCGGTCTGGGCGAGACGGACACCTCGCTGTATCTGCTGTTCAAGGCCATCCGGGCGGAGTCGACGGTGGCCCTGTCGGGCGAGTCGTCGGACGAGGTGTTCGGCGGCTACCGCTGGTTCCACGACCCCGCCGCGGTCAACGCGCCCACCTTCCCCTGGCTCGCCTACCGCAGCCCGATGAGCCAGGACCGGGCCGCGGCGCTCCACCCGGATCTGCGCCGCACCCTCGATCTCGACACCTATGTCGCCGACCAGTACGCGACGGCGGTGGCGGCGGTCGAGCATCTCCCGGGGGCCGGTGCCCACGAGCGGCGGATGCGTACGATCGGCAATCTGCATCTGACCCGGTTCGTACGGATGCTGCTCGACCGCAAGGACCGGGTGTCGATGGCGGTCGGACTCGAGGTCCGGGTCCCGTTCTGCGACCACCGGCTGGTCGAGTACGTGTACAACACCCCGTGGTCGCTGAAGAGTTTCGACGGCAGGGAGAAGAGTCTGCTGCGGCACGCCACCGCGCATGTGGTGCCCCCGTCGGTACAGGGCCGGCTGAAGAGTCCCTACCCCTCCACCCAGGACCCCGGGTACGGAGCCGCCCTCCAGCAGCAGGCGAAGGAGGTGCTCGCCGACCACGACCACCCGGTGTTCACCCTGATCGACCGGGCCTGGCTGACCGATGCCGTCGGGCGGAACGTCACGATGCCGAGCGGCGACCGGCGCGGTCTGGAACGGGTGCTGGACCTGTACCACTGGTTCGACCTCTACCAGCCCGAGATCCATCTCGGCTGAGCCACCGGTCCGCGCCGCCCGCCGTGGCCCGCGCCGCCTCCGTGGCTCCCGTGTCAGCGGACACGGGGCGGCGGGGGCGGGCCGCCGCCGGCCAGGGGGGACCTGCCCAGATCCACACAGCCCACCGCGATCAGCCCGACGGCCACGATCTGCGGCACCAGCCACCAGCCGGTGCGCAGGGTCTCGCCGAACAGGAGCACCCCGTAGGTGATGCTGATCAGCGCGTCGCCGAGGGTGAGCATCGGCTGGGAGGCGGCCAGCCAGCCCGCCTGGAGCGCGTTCTGGAGCAGGAACAGCGCGCCCACCCCGGCCACCGCGGTGGCGTAGAGCTGCCAGGAGGAGAACAGCGCCGCGGCCCCGCCCCCGTTGTCGAGCCGGGCCACGGCGTCCTTCATCAGCGCGGCGGTCAGCGCGTAACCGCAGGCCGCGGCGAGGCCGAGCAGCGCGGCACGCGGATTGCCGCGCAGCCGCAGCGCCCAGAGGATCAGTACGGCCTCGAAGACCCCGGTGGCGATCAGCGCCGGGATCCAGGCGTAGCCCCGCACCGAGTCATGGCCTCCGCCGGGGGCCGCGGAGGCCATGCCCAGGGCCAGCCCGCCGGTCACCGCGGCCACGCCGTACCAGACATCGCGCGGCAGCTTGCGATGGAAGACATGTCCGGCGATCAGCAGGGTGGCGGGCAGTTCGATCACGAAGATCGGCTGCACCACGGCGATCGGCCCGGTGGCGAGCGCCACCGCCTGGCACCCCGCCGCCACGATCACCAGCCCGATCCCCGCCAGCCACACCTTCTGCCGCAGCAGATGGCTGATCAGCGAGAGCCGCATGGACTCGACGTCGGGCGCGGTGGCGGCGGCCCGGCGCTGGAGCACCGAGGCGGAGCCGTTGCTGATCGCGGTCAGGAGGGCGAACACGACACTGATCACCGGACCATCATGCGGGTCACCGGTGGCGGAACCATGCCATATCATCCCGATCCATCCACCCGAGGACCGAACGGGTTACCCCCGAGCAGCACCCCCGGCCCCTCCCCCGGCCGCTCTCCGCGCTCCGCCGCGCGGCCGGGGAGGACCCGCCGGCATCGGTAGACTCGCGGCGCCGGCGCTCCATGGGGCGGAAGCCACACCGAGAGGGGCGCGGGGAGCCGTGGTACGCAGACATCGACACCCGCCGCCCTCGCCGCTGCCGCAGCGCGACGGGATCGACCCGGTGCGGGTGCGGCTGCCCCCTGATCCCGGCGGGGAGTGGGAGACCGTACGGGATCATCTGGTCGCGCGGTTCGGGAAGGCCATCGGGGTGGAGCGTGTCGACGCGATACTGCGCGCGGGGCGTTTCGCCGGGGTGGACGGTCCGGTGAGGGGTACGGAGCCGTACACGGCGGGGCGTCATATCTGGTTCCACCGGGAGTTCGCCCCCGAGGAGCGGGTGCCGTTCGAGATCGGGATCGTCCACCGGGACGAGCGGATCGTGGTCGCGGACAAGCCGCACTTCCTGGCCACCACACCCCGCGGGCGCCATGTCACCGAGACCGCGCTGGCCAGACTGCGGCGGGACCTGGGACTGCCCGAGCTCCAGCCCGCGCACCGGCTCGACCGGCTGACGGCGGGGCTCGCGCTCTTTGTCGTACGGGCCGGGGACCGGGGCGCGTACCAGACCCTGTTCCGGGACCGGCGGGTGCGCAAGGAGTACGAGGCGGTGGCGCCGTACGACCCCGCGGTGGCGCTGCCCGTCACCGTGCGCAGCCGGATCGAGAAGGAGCGCGGGGTACTGGCCGCGCGGGAGGTGCCGGGCGAGCCGAACAGCGAGAGCCGGATCGAACTGCTGGAGCACCTGGGCGGATTCGGCCGGTACCGGCTGTCGCCCGCCACCGGCCGTACCCATCAGCTACGGGTCCATATGAACGGCCTGGGGCTGCCGCTGCTCCATGACCCGGTCTACCCGGTGGTCCTGGAGGAGGGGGCCGACGACCGTACGGACTTCACCCGGCCCCTCCAACTGCTGGCGAAGGTACTGGAGTTCACCGATCCGCTGACGGGTGAGCCGTACCGTTTCGAGAGCCGTCTCCGGCTCGTACCGCTCACCCGCCTCGGCCGGCCGCCCGGTCAGTGACCGCGCTGGACCCACTCCGCCAGATTCGGTGCCTCCGCGCCGATGGTGGTCGGGTCGCCGTGGCCGGTCCGTACGACGGTCTCCGGCGGCAGACCGAGCAGCCGGTCGCGGATCGAGTCGATGATCGTCGGGAAGTGCGAGAAGGACCGTCCGGTGGCGCCGGGGCCGCCCTGGAAGAGGGTGTCGCCGGTGAAGACCGTCGACAGCTCGGGGGCGTGCAGACAGACCGCGCCCGGCGCGTGCCCGGGGGTGTGGAGCACGGTCAGGGTGGTACCGGCGACGGAGAGGGTCCTGCCGTCGGTCAGTTCGCCGTCCGGGAGCCGCTCGGGGTATGTCTGCTTCCACAGCGGCAGATCGTCGGGGTGCAGCAGTACGGGCGCGCCGGTGGCCTCGGCGAGGGCCGGGGCCGCGTCGATGTGGTCGTTGTGCGCGTGGGTGCAGACGATGGCGCGCAGCGTCCGGCCGCCGAGCGCCTCCTCGATGGCGGCGGCGTCGTGCGCGGCGTCGATGACGATCGCCTCGGAGTCGTCGCCGACGATCCAGACGTTGTTGTCGACGTCCCAGGTGCCGCCGTCGAGCGAGAAGGTGCCGGAGGTGACGAGATGGTCGATACGGGCGGTCATCCGAACACCACCACCGAGCGCAGGACATCGCCCTCGTGCATCCGGGCGAACGCCTTCTCCACATCGCCGAGACCGATGGTCTCGGTGACGAAGGCGGCGAGGTCGATACGGCCCTGCTGGTGCAGATCGATGAGCATGGGGAAGTCACGGGACGGCAGACAGTCGCCGTACCAGGACGACTTGAGGGCGCCGCCGCGGCCGAAGACGTCGATCAGCGGCAGTTCGAGCTTCATCTCGGGGGTGGGCACACCGACGAGGACGACGGTCCCGGCCAGGTCGCGGGCGTAGAAGGCCTGCTCGTACGTCTCGGGGCGGCCGACCGCCTCGATGACGACATCCGCGCCGAATCCCCCGGTCAGCTCACGGATCGCCTCGACGGGGTCGGTGGAGCGGGAGTTGACGGTGTGGGTGGCGCCCATCGACCTCGCCGTCTCCAGCTTGCGGTCGTCGATGTCGACGGCGATGATCCGGGCCGCGCCCGCCAGACGCGCGCCGACGACGGCCGCGTCGCCCACACCGCCGCAGCCGATGACCGCGACCGAGTCGCCGCGGCCGACCTGGCCGGTGTTGATCGCGGCGCCGATGCCCGCCATCACACCGCAGCCGAGCAGTCCGGCCACGGCCGGTGAGACGCTCGGGTCGACCTTGGTGCACTGGCCCGCGGCGACGAGGGTCTTCTCCGCGAAGGCGCCGATGCCGAGCGCCGGGGAGAGTTCCGTACCGTCCGTCAGGGTCATCTTCTGCCGGGCGTTGTGGGTGTTGAAGCAGTACTGCGGGCGGCCGCGCAGACAGGCCCGGCAGGCGCCGCACACCGCACGCCAGTTGAGGATGACGAAGTCTCCGGGCGCGACCTCGGTGACGCCCTCGCCGACCGACTCCACCACGCCCGCGGCCTCGTGGCCGAGGAGGAAGGGGAAGTCGTCGTTGATCCCGCCCTGCTTGTAGTGCAGGTCGGTGTGGCACACACCGCACGCCCGCACCGTCACCACGGCCTCGCCGGGGCCGGGGTCGGGTACGACGATCGTCTCGACCCGTACCGGCTCGTTCTTGCCGGGGGCGATGACCCCTTGCACCTGCTGCGCCATGCCAGGACCTGCCTTTCCTCACCTCTGGGACGGAACCTTCGGCACCACTATCCCGCGCCGGGGCGGGTGCCGGGGGCCACCGGCGCCCGTCAGGGGGCGAGGACGTCCAGTTCCTGGAGGGCGCCGACGGCGATCTCCCTGGTGAGTTCCTCGGCGCGGGCCGCGTCGCCCTCGCGGACGGCCTCGGCGACACCGACATGGAGGGTCACGGCCGCCGGGTCCGGGTCGTCGAACATCACCTGGTGGTGCGTACGGCCGGTGAGGATCTCGGCGACCACATCGCCGAGCCTGGCGAACATCTCGTTGCCCGAGGCGTTCAGCACCACCCGGTGGAAGGCGATGTCGTGGACGAGATACTCCTCCAGCCGGCGCCCCCGCGAGGTGGCGACCATCCCGAGCGCCTGCTCGGTGAGGGCCGCGCACTGTTCGGGAGTGGCGTGGCGGGCGGCGAGTCCGGCCGCGACGGGTTCGACCGCGGAGCGCAGCACGGTCAGTGAACGGAGCTGGCGGGGCCGGTCCGTACCGGCGAGGCGCCAGCGGATGACCCGCGGATCGTAGACGTTCCACTCCTCGGTGGGACGCACGGTCACACCCACCCGGCGTCTGGACTCCACGAGGTGCATCGATTCGAGGACGCGGACCACCTCGCGGACGACGGTGCGCGAGACGTCGAAGCGCTGGGCGACCTCGTCCGTGCGGACCACGCTGCCCTCGGGATACTCCCCCGCGGTGATGGCGAGGCCGAGGGCGTCCAGCACACGGGTATGCAGGCCCCGGCCTTCTGTGGTCATGGGGCAAGCCTACGGGGCGGGGGGCACCGCTAAAAAGTACGACGTTTACCTCACAGAGTCTTGAATATGTCGTACCTAATGGGTTTCAGTAGCGCGACGGACCGATGTCCGCGACCCACCGATGTCGAAGAGGACAGCGAGGCAAGCGATGAGCACCCCCCACGTCGTCGTGGTGATGGGCGTGTCAGGAACCGGCAAGACCACGGTCGGGCCCCTGCTCGCCGCCGCGCTGGGCGTCCCGTACGCCGAGGGCGACGACTTCCACCCGCCCGCGAACATCGCCAAGATGTCCGCCGGTACACCGCTGGACGACCTGGACCGGTGGCCCTGGCTCGACGCGATCGGGGCCTGGGCCCACGAGCGGGCCGGACTCGGCGGTGTGGTGAGCAGCTCCGCGCTCAAGCGCGCCTACCGCGACCGGCTGCGCGCCGCCGCGCCCGGCGCCGTCTTCCTGCATCTCACCGGCGACCGGGCGCTCATCGGGCGGCGGCTGGCGGAGCGCAAGGGGCACTTCATGCCCGTCGCGCTCCTGGACTCGCAGTTCGCGGCCCTGGAGAACCTGGAGGCCGATGAGGCGGGCGTCGCCGTCGATGTGTCAGGTACCCCACAAGAAATCACCACCCGGGCCGTCGCCGCGCTGCGCCGGCTCGACGAGAGCTGAAGGAATCCCCCGTGACCAGTCTCAGCGTCGAGACGCTGGCAGCGGATGCCGTCGAGCCGATCACCTCGGCGGGCAACGCTCAGTTGGGCATAGCGGTACTCGCCGGTATCGCCGTCATCGTCCTCCTCATCACCGTCGTCAAGCTCCATGCCTTTCTGGCCCTGACCATCGGCTCGCTGGCGCTCGGCGCCTTCGCGGGCGCCCCGCTGGACAAGGTCATAGCCAGCTTCACCAGCGGCCTCGGCTCCACCGTCGCGGGGGTGGGCGTGCTGATCGCGCTCGGCGCGATCCTCGGCAAACTCCTCGCGGACTCCGGCGGCGCCGACCAGATCGTCGACACGATCCTCGCGAAGGCGAGCGGGCGCGCGATGCCGTGGGCGATGGTCCTCATCGCCTCGGTCATCGGGCTGCCGCTCTTCTTCGAGGTCGGTATCGTGCTGCTGATCCCGGTGGTGCTGCTGGTCGCCAAGCGCGGCAACCACTCCCTGATGCGGATCGGAATCCCCGCGCTGGCAGGGCTCTCCGTGATGCACGGGCTGATCCCGCCGCACCCCGGGCCGCTGGTCGCCATCGACGCGATCGGCGCCGATCTGGGGGTCACGCTGGCGCTCGGTGTGGTCGTCGCCATTCCGACCGTGATCATCGCCGGGCCGCTCTTCTCCCGGTACGCGGCGCGGTGGGTGGACATCCCGGCCCCCGAGAAGATGGTGCCGCAGCCCGCCTCCGTGGAGCTGGAGAAGCGGCCGAGCTTCGCCGCGACCGTCTCCACCGTGCTGCTGCCCGTGGTGCTGATGCTGGGCAAGGCGCTCGTGGACATCGTCGTGGACGACCCGGAGCACACCGTCCAGCGGGTCGCCGATGTCGCCGGTTCACCGCTGATCGCGCTGCTCGCCGCCGTCGTCGTCGGGCTCTTCACCCTGGGCCGCGCGGCCGGGTTCACCAAGGACCGGATCGCCTCGACGGTCGAGAAGTCGCTCGGCCCGATCGCGGGCGTGCTGCTGATCGTCGGCGCGGGCGGCGGCTTCAAGCAGACGCTGATCGACTCGGGGGTGGGCCGGATGGTCCTGGACATCTCCGAGGACTGGTCGATCCCCGCCCTGCTGCTGGCCTGGCTGATCGCGGTGGCGATCCGGCTGGCGACCGGTTCCGCCACCGTGGCGACCATCTCGGCGGCCGGTCTGGTGGCGCCGCTCGCGGCGGACATGTCCACCTCGCACGCCGCGCTGCTGGTGCTGGCGATCGGCGCGGGCTCGCTCTTCTTCAGTCATGTCAACGACGCGGGGTTCTGGCTGGTGAAGGAGTACTTCGGGATGGACGTCGGTCAGACGATCAAGACCTGGTCGGTGATGGAGACCATCATCTCCGTGGTCGGTCTGGGCTGTGTGCTGCTGCTCTCCCTGGTGTTGTAGCGGGGGGTGTCGCGGCCGGGGCCGGGCGCCGCGGCCGGACCGGGCGGGGCCGGGTCACTCCTCCTTCCACCGGGAGTGCTCCCGCTCCGCCCACGCCCGGTCCACCGACCCGGTGCGCATACCGCGCCGGGCCGCCGGGTCCCCATATGCCATCCCGATGTGCCCGACGAGCACGATGCCGATGGCCAGGGCCAGCCAGTCGTGCAGGAAGGTGGCGCTCGTACGCCACACGACCGGGGCGAGACCGGTGAACCACATCAGCAGCCCCGTGCCGAGCATCACCAGCACGGCGCCCGCGATCCAGCCCGCGTAGAGCTTCTGTCCCGCGTTGAACTTCCCGGCCGGCCGGGAGGCCGGCCGCGGATCGCGCCGCAGCACGGCACGCAGCCACTCCTTGTCGTACGGCAGGAAGCGGTTGAGCCGGCGCAGATCGGCGCGGAAGGCGCGGGAGCCGAGTCCGAGCAGTACGGGAACCGGCAGCAGCAGCCCCGACCACTCGTGGACGGTGACGACGAGATACCGGCGGCCGACCAGTTCGGCGAGCTGCGGTATGTACAGACAGCCCGCGGTCACCACGCAGACGAGCATGAGCGCGCCGGTCGCCCGGTGCGTCCAGCGCTCGGCGGTGCTGAAGCGCCGTATCCGCTCAGACGGTCGGGGTGTCGTCGCGGCCGTTGGACCTGCCGACCCAGGCGTCGACGTCATAGCCGCGCTCCTCCCAGTAGCCGGGCCTCACCTCGGAGGTGACGGAGATCCCGGAGAGCCATTTCGCCGACTTGTAGAAGTACATCGGCGCCACATAGAGCCTGACCGGGCCGCCGTGCGCGTGCCCGATCGCCTCGTCCCGCATCCGCAGCGCCACCAGCACATCGGCGCGCCGGGCCTGCTCCAGCGTCAGGCTCTCGCTGTACGCGCCGTCGAAGCAGGTGAAGCGGACCGCCCCCGCCCCCGGGCGCACCCCGGCCGCGTCGAGGAGGTCCGAGAGCCGTACGCCCTCGAACGGCGTGTGCGGGACGCGCCAGCCGGTCACACACTGCACATCGCGGACCATCCGGGTCTGGGGCAGCTTCCGCAGCGCGTCGAGGGTGTACGTGGTGGGCCGGTCGACCAGTCCGTCGACCGTCAGCCGGTAGGTGTCCGCGTTCTTCCGGGGCACGGAGGCGGTGACGGAGTAGTAGCGGAAGCCGCCGCCGTTGGGCAGCAGTCCGGTCAGACCGGTGGGGTCCTTGTCGGCGGCCGAGCCGAGGAAGGCTTCGAGGCCGCGCTGGAGGGAGGGCGCCGCGACGAGTCCCGCCGCGCCCAGGCCGAGCATGGAGAGCACCAGACGGCGGCCCACGGGGGTGCCTTCGGGCTCGCTCTGTTGAGAGTTCACCTGTCGAAGGGAACACCCGTGACCCCCGGAAGACCAGGGGCCACGGGAATGCGTGAGGAATTCGTCAGACTCCGGCACGGCTCCGGCCGGGCTCTCGCCGGGATCAGACCCCGGCCGTCTCCGACTCGGCGGCCTTCTCCAGCTGGAAGGCCTCGTTGCCGAGCCCGATACGGGCGTGCACCTCGGGCTTGACGGAGCGCAGCACCAGTCCGTACACCACCCCGCCGAGCAGCGCCAGCAGGATGATCCCCGGCAGGACCCAGCTCAGCGAGGAGCCGGGGCCCGCGCCGACCAGGACATCGAAGTCCTTCACCGTGTACACGGCGATCGCCACCAGCGCGAGGCCCGCCAGGGCGGAGGCGACCAGGCGCGGGGCCTGCGGGCGCCCGGCGCCGCGCCGTACGAAGAAGACGATGACGGCGAAGGAGGCCGCGGCCATCAGCACGATGACACCGAGCGCGCCGACATTGCCCATCCAGGTGAACAGGCGCAGCACCGGCGCGGTCGGATCGCCGACGGGCTTGTCGTCGGTGACCGCGAAGGCGAGCACCACGACGATCGAGAACACGGACTGGAGGGCGGAACCGGAGGCGGGGGCGCCGCTGGCCTTGTTCGTCCGGCCGAAGGCGGCGGGCAGCAGCCCCTCGCGCCCCATCGCGAAGGCGTAGCGGGCGACGACATTGTGGAAGCTGAGCAGCGCGGCGAACATACCGGTCACATACAGCACATGCAGGACATCGGTGAAGGTGGCGCCGAGCCGGCTCTCGGTGAGTCCGAAGATCAGTCCGGGCCCCTCCTTGGCGGAGAGGGCGACGATCTCGCCGGGCCCGGTGGCCACGGAGAGCGCCCAGGCGCTCAGGGCCAGGAAGAGCGCGGAGAGACCGACGGCCAGGAACATCACCCGGGAGACGACGACATGCGGGCGGCTGGTCTCCTCGGCGTAGACGGGGGCCTGTTCGAACCCGACGAAGGCGGCGACGCAGAAGCAGAGCGCGGTGCCGATGCCCGCGCCGGTCAGCGCGTCGGGGTTGAACGCCGCGAGGGACAGCCCCTCCTTGCCCGGATCGGCGACCGCGGCGACATCGAAGATCACGACCAGGGCGATCTCGATGAACAGCAGGACTCCGAGGACCTTCGCGTTGAGGTCGATCTTCAGCCAGCCGAGCAGACCGACGGCCGCGGCGGCGACGAGGGCCGGTATCCACCAGACCACGCTCATGTCGAGGTAGGTGGCGAAGAGTCCGGAGATCTCGAAGCCGAAGATGCCGTAGATGCCGACCTGCATGGCGTTGTAGGCGACCAGGGCGACGAGCGAGGCGCCCGCGCCCGCCGTGGGGCCAAGACCCCGGGCGATGTACGCGTAGAAGGCGCCCGCGTTGTGCACATGTCTGCTCATCTCCGCGTATCCGATGCTGAACAGCACCAGGACGACACCGAGGATGACGTACAGCAGGGGCTGGCCGACGACGCCCATGACGCCGTAGACGGCGGACATGACACCGGCGACCGTCAGCAGGGGCGCGCTCGCGGCGAGCACGGAGAGCAGCAGTCCCAGCGTGCCCAGCCGGTCGGCGCGCAGGGCCCGTTCCTGCCCCTTGAAGGTGTTGATCTCGCTCGTGCTCGAACTGCCCGTCGGCATGACAGGGGGTGTCCTTTCGGGGAGGGCGGGATGGTGCGCTGGGTCAGGCGGCGCCGAACGCGGCGTCGCGTGCGGCCGTGAACGCCTTGCGGGGGTCCCGGTCCGGATACGACCAGGGCGCCGGGGTGATGTGCGGGCCGATGCGCTGGAAGAGCGCCGCCGCCTCCGCGGTCCGGCCGTCGAGGAACTGGGCGTGGGCGAGGAAGTTGAGATCGACGCGGCCCCGCGGATGCTCCACGCTCTCCCACTCCAGCCACCAGTCGAAGGCGGTCTTCAGCACCTGGCGGGCGCGGCGCCCGGTCCAGTGACCGGATTCGGCCGGATCGGCGGGCTCGTGTCCGGCCGTCGCGAGCACCCGGTAGCGCTCGGCGTGGGCGACCACGGGAAGGACGGCCAACGGCGAGTCCGCGGGGGCGTGTTCGGCGGCCCAGGAGGCGAAGTCGTACACCTCGTGGAGGGGGTCCTGGCCCGCGTCGGGATGCCGTTCCGCGAGCCGCGCCGCCATCAGATGGTGGGCGTGGTGGTGTCCGGGGTGGCGGGTCCTGACCTCGTCGAAGAGCTGCGCGGTCTCCTCCTCGGTGCCGAGCGTACGGGCCAGGAGCAGCAGACCGAGCCAGGGCGTGGGATCGGCGGGGGACCTGCGGATCGCCTCACGGCAGGCCTCCCGCGCCTTCGCTTCCTGTTCCTTCCCGCGGAGCGCGGCGACGGCGGTGGCGCAGGCGAGCAGGGTGGCCGCGTCGGAGCTGTCGGGTTCCGCGAGCAGCCAGTCGCGGGTCCAGGCGACGGCGCCGGCGGCCTGGGCCAGTACGACGGCCCGGTGGCCCCGCCGGTCCCAGTCGTCACCGGTACCGGCGAGGAGGGTGCGGGCCTCGGACCAACGGCCCTGGGCCAGTTGGTCTCTTACCGCGCCGAGTTCGGCGTCGTCGAGGGCCGGATCGAAGAACTGGTCGGAACGTGAGCCACGTCTTCGCAAGCGGCCCAGGGGTGGCGGAGGCGGAGACATCCGCGGGGTCCTCCAGGGCACATGAACGAGCGATGATCGCGCACAGCCAACCGGTAGGCAAGCCTTCGCGTCAAGGGCTGTCTTCGGTACGAACCCACGCCAACTGTTCCACGTTCCGCCACTGTTGATCCACTTCTCGTACGGAAGCCCAGCTCAGATGGGTTTCGGCCACCATGGACCATAAGGCGACGCCCTTCGGCCCGGTGCCCGCGAGTCGCGGAAGTCACGTGGGGGAGCGGTCCGATGGCGGGGCGTCAGCCGACCGCGCGCGCCGCGGCGCGGCCCGCCGCACGGCCGGAGAAGAGGCAGCCGCCGAGGAAGGTGCCCTCCAGGGAGCGGTAGCCATGGACCCCGCCGCCGCCGAAACCGGCCACCTCGCCCGCCGCGTAGACACCGGGCAGGGGTTCGCCCGCCGCGGTCAGCACACGTGAGGACAGATCCGTCTCCAGGCCGCCAAGCGACTTGCGGGTGAGGATGTTCAGCCGTACGGCGATCAGCGGCCCCGCCGCGGGATCGAGGAAGCGGTGCGGCGCCGCCGTACGGATCAGCTTGTCCCCCAGATATCTGCGGGCTCCCCGGATCGCCGTGATCTGGAGGTCCTTGGTGAAGGGGTTGGCGATCTCCCGGTCGCGCGCGGTGATCTCACGGCGCAGCCGGTCCTCGTCGATCAGCGGCTCCTCGGTGAGCGCGTTCATCCCGCGTACGAGCGCGCCCAGATCCCTCTCCACGACGAAGTCGGCCCCGTTGTCCATGAACGCCTTCACCGGTCCCGGTACACCGGCGCGCGCACGGCCGATCACGCCCCGGACCGACTTGCCCGTGAGATCGGGGTTCTGCTCGGAGCCCGAGAGCGCGAACTCCTTGCCGATGACGCGCTGGTCGAGGACGAACCAGGTGTGGTCGTGGCCGGAGCGCGTGATGTGCTCCAGGGTGCCGAGCGTGTCGAAGCCGGGGAAGAGCGGTACGGGCAGCCGGCGGCCCCGCGCGTCCAGCCAGAGCGAGGAGGGCCCCGGCAGGATACGGATGCCGTGCCGGGCCCAGACCGGGTTCCAGTTCTCGATGCCCTCGGTGTAGTGCCACATCCGGTCCCGGTTGATGTGGTGCCCGCCCGCCGCCTCCGTGATACCGAGCATCAGCCCGTCGACATGCGCGGGCACTCCGGAGAGCAGCTTGCGCGGCGGGGTGCCGAGCCGCTCCGGCCACTGGGCGCGGACCAGCTCGTGATTCCCGCCGATACCGCCCGAGGTGACGATCACGGCCTGTGCCCGCAGTTCGAAGGAGCCGGTGGCCGTACGGCCGCTCGCGGTGCCGCGCTCGGCGTCGCTCGGCTCCAGGATCTCGCCGGTGACGGTGTCCACGGCGCCGGCCGTGGCGGCGAGGCCGGTGACCCGGTGCCGGAACCGGAAGGTCACCAGCCCCCGGGCGGCGCCCTCGCGCACCCGCCGCTCGAAGGGCGCGACCACGGCGGGCCCGGTGCCCCAGGTGATGTGGAAGCGCGGTACGGAGTTGCCGTGCCCGCCCGCGTCGTATCCGCCGCGCTCGGCCCAGCCCACCACCGGGAAGAACCTCACCCCTCGCGCGTGCAGCCAGGACCGCTTCTCGCCCGCCGCGAAGTCCACGTACGCCTCGGCCCAGGCGCGCGGCCACCGGTCCTCGGGACGGTCGAAACCGGCCGTGCCGAGCCAGTCCTGGAGGGCGAGTTCACGGCTGTCCCTGATCCGCAGCCTGCGCTGCTCGGGCGAGTCCACGAGGAACAGTCCGCCGAAGGACCAGTGCGCCTGGCCGCCGAGCGACCGCTCGGGCTCCTGGTCGAGAAGGATGACGGACCGGCCCGCGTCCACCAGTTCGGCGGTGGCGACCAGGCCCGCGAGGCCCGCCCCGATCACGATCACATCAGCGTCGTACGCCATCGTTTCCGTCCTTTGGGAGCACATGTCGAGCACGGGGCCGGGCAGGTGGTCCGATCCTCCGTACGCGTGAGTAACACGTCAACTGGTTGGATGGGGTTCATGAGCGCTGCTGACGAGATCCTGGACGTCGTCGACGAGAACGACCGTGTGGTCGGGCAGGCGCCGCGCGGTGAGATCTACGCGAAGGGCCTGCGGCACCGCTGTGTCTTCATCCTGGTACGGGACCCCGAGGACCGGGTGTTCGTCCATCGAAGAACCGCCGGCAAACTCGCCTTCCCCTCCCTCTACGACATGTTCGTGGGCGGTGTCGTGGGAGCGGGCGAGAGCTACGACGACGCGGCGCTGCGGGAGGCCGAGGAGGAGCTGGGGGTGTCGGGTCTCGACCGTCCCGTACCGCTGTTCCCGTTCCGCTACGACGCGCCGGACGGGTCCTTCCTGGAGAGCGCGTATGTGTACTGGGTGCGCTGCGCGCTGCCGGTCGATCCCCAGGTGGAGGAGATCGCCTGGCACGGTTTCCTGACGGAGGCCGAGCTGGAGCGGCGGCTCGGGGAGTGGGAGTGGGTACCGGACGGCCTCGCGGCGTACGAGCGCTTCAGGGCCTCCCGCGCGCCCCGTCCGCCACACGCGTAGGGTGCGGCACGTGACCGGCTTTGTACGGAGCCTGCGGCTGTGGTTCGCGCCCCGGCGCGTCGCCGACGAGGGCGAGACCCCCGACTACCGTTTCTCGCTGGCCAACGAGCGCACCTTCCTGGCCTGGATCCGTACGGCGCTCGCGCTGGTGGGCGGCGGGTTCGCGGTCGACCAGTTCCTGCCGGACCTGCGCTGGGGCGTACGGGTCGGGCTCGCGGTGGCGCTGCTCGCGGCCGGGGCGCTCTGCTCGCTGCGCGCGGTCAACCACTGGGTGCGCTGCGAGCTGGCGATGCGGCGCGGGGAGGATCTGCCGGTGTCCGGCTTTCCCACCCTGCTGAGTCTGGCGGTGGGAGTGGTCGCCGTGGTGATGGTGGTCATCGTGGTGCTGGGCCGGGCCGGCTGATGCCACCGAGCGCCGCTCCGGGGCCTCGGGAGCCGGGGCCCGTCCGGGATCCCGGGCTCCAGCCGGAGCGCACCCGGCTGGCCTGGCGGCGTACGACACTCACCTGCACCGTCGTGGCGGTGCTGGCCGCGCGCCAGGCGATCCACGACGGGGGTACGGCCGCCACGCCGGCCGCCGTCGCGCTCGTCGCCCTGGTCTGGCTGGGCTTTCTGGCCACGGCCCACCGGCGGGTGCGGGCCCTGGCCACCGCACGTCCCCGGGCGCTGCCGGTGAGCGGCGCCGTCGCCATGGCGGTCTGCACCGTTCTGCTGGCGGTGTGCGCGGTCGCGGTCATGATGTGAGCCTCCCCGGCCGCCCATCCGCCCGGGTCCGTGACACTGGACGGCATACCGACCGGTCGGCATCATGAGCGGGAGACCGTACACAGGAGGCCGTACAGCCGGTACGGTTCCGCCCCCTCAGCCCCCTCAGCCCCCTCAGCCTCAGCCCCCTCAGCCCCTTCTTTCCTCGCCCTCCTACCTCTCCTCCCCCTCTTCCCTCCTCCTTCCTCCCCCGACCGCCCACGGAGGTACCGCACCATGAGCCCAGCCCCCCTGCCAGGACTCGACCCCGAGAAGCTGCGCGGCCGGCTCGACCTCGTCCGTCCCGGACTGGTGGGCGGGCCCCTGGAGGCACGGCTGATCGAAGGGGGCCGCTCGAATCTGACGTACGCCGTCACCGACGGCACCCGGCGCTGGGTGGTCCGCAGGCCTCCGCTGGGCCATGTGCTGGCCACCGCCCATGACATGGCGCGCGAGTTCCGGGTGATCAAGGCGCTCCATCCGACGGCCGTGCCGGTGCCGGAACCGCTGCTGCTCTGCGAGGACGAGTCCGTCCTCGGCGCGCCCTTCTACGTCATGGAGCATCTGGAGGGCACGGCGTACCGCACGGCCGAACAGCTCGCCCCGCTCGGTCCCGGGCGCACCCGCGCCGCCGTCCTCGCCCTGGTCGACACCCTGGTCGAGCTGCACGCCGTCGATCCGGAGGCCGTCGGTCTCGGTGACTTCGGCCGCCCCGAAGGATTCCTCGACCGTCAGCTCCGCCGCTGGGGCAAGCAGCTCGCCGCCTCCCGCGACCGCGCGCTGCCCGGCATCGACGAACTGCACGCCGCCCTCGGCCGCGCGCTGCCCGGCTCGCCCTCCCCCACCGTGGTCCACGGCGACTTCCGGCTCGACAACGTCCTGATGGACGGGGACGACCGGATCACGGGGGTGCTGGACTGGGAGATGTCCACGCTGGGCGATCCGCTCACCGATCTGGGGCTGCTGGTGATGTACAGCACGAGGCTGGGGCTGGCGGACTCACCGGTCAGTACGACGGCGGGGGCGGCCGGCCACCCCGCGCCCGGGGAACTGGTCGAGCGGTACGCGGCCCGCTCGGGCCGGGACACCTCCGCCATCGCCTGGTACACGGCGTTCGCCTGGTTCAAGCTCGCCGTGATCCTGGAGGGCATCCACTACCGCTACACCCTCGGCCGGACCGTGGGACCCGGTTTCGACCGGATCGGCGATCTCGTCCCCGTCTTCATCGAGCACGGTCTCACCACCCTCCAGGAAGGCTGACCCGTCCATGGATTTCGCATTCGACGCCCGCACCGAAGAGCTGCGCGCCAGGCTGCTCGCCTTCATGGACGCGTATGTCCTCCCGGCGGAGGAGGTGGCGCACGAGCAGCGTTCGCGGCTGGCAGACCCCTGGGGCACCCCGCCGGTGGTGGAGGAGCTGAAGGCCGAGGCGCGCCGGCAGGGGCTGTGGAATCTGTTCCTGCCCGGCAAGGAGTACGGCGCCGGGCTGACCAATCTCCAGTACGCGCCGCTCGCCGAGATCACCGGACGCTCACCGCAGTTGGCGCCCACGGCGCTGAACTGCGCGGCGCCCGACACCGGCAATATGGAGGTGCTCGCCCAGTTCGGCACCGAGGAGCAGCGCGAGCGCTGGCTGGAGCCGCTGCTCGCGGGCGGGATCCGCTCGGCGTTCGCGATGACCGAACCCGAGGTCGCCTCGTCGGACGCGACGAACATCCGGACAAGGATCGAGCGTGACGGCGACTCCTATGTCATCAACGGCCGCAAGTGGTACATCTCCGGGGCGATGAACCCGGAGTGCGCCGTCTTCATCGTGATGGGCAAGACGGACCCGGACGGCGAGGACGTCCGCCGGCAGCAGTCGATGATCCTGGTGCCGCGCGACACCCCGGGGCTCACGGTGACCCGCGCGATGCGGGTGTACGGCTACGAGGACCACTACCACGGCGGCCATGCCGAGATCGTCCTCGACGATGTACGGGTGCCGGCCACACATCTCGTGGGTGAGGAGGGCGGCGGTTTCGCGATCGCGCAGGCCCGGCTCGGGCCCGGCCGTATCCACCACTGCATGCGGCTGATCGGCATGGCCGAGCGCGCGATCGAGCTGATGTGCCGACGGGCCGCGTCCCGTACGGCGTTCGGCGGGCCGATCGCCCGGCAGGGCGTCGTACAGAACTGGATCGCGGACGCCCGGGTGACGGTCGAGCAGCTCCGGCTGCTCGTGCTGAAGACGGCCTGGCTGATGGACACGGTCGGCAACCGGGGCGCGCACACGGAGATCCAGGCCATCAAGATCGCCACTCCGCGCGCGGTGGTGGACATCATCGACTCGGCCGTCCAGTTGTACGGCGCGGGCGGGGTCAGCCAGGATTTCCCGCTGGCCGAACTGTGGGCGGCGGCACGGACCTTGCGCCTGGCGGACGGCCCCGACGAGGTGCATCAGCGGTCGCTGGCGCGGCGGGAGCTGAAGAAGTACCTCTGAGGCCTGGGCGCGGACTCGGGCTCGGGCTCGGACTCGGGCGCGGGCTCGCGTACGGGCTCGGGCTTGGACGTCGGCGCGGGCACGGGAGCGAAGGGCGCACGGCAGCATCTCGCCACTTATTTCAGCCTTTACGGTGGTTATCACCCCATGGATCTCAATTCGGCCCCTTCTCTGGCTAGCGTCGGCAGCGCCCTACCGACCGCAAGCCGTGCACCGGAGCCACAGGGGGAATCACCCATGCGTCATCGTTCGATCGCCGCACTCGCCGTGTCCGCCGCCTTCGCGGCGGTCGTCGCCGCCGCGCCCACCGCCTCGGCGGAGCCGAATCCGCCCGGCTGTCCCAAGCAGTACTTCTGCGCCTACTCCGGCGAGGGACAGAGCGGCCGCCTGCTGCTGAAGACCGCGGGCAACTGGTCGGGCGGTGTGGCGGGGGTCCGCTCCGTCTTCAACAACGGCGTCCGCTTCGCCGGCGGCGACCATGTCCAGCTCTCCTGGCGGTACAACGGCCGCGACTGGGGCCAGTGCTTCCACTTCAACCCGGGACCGGGTGAGTACAAGGCCGACTTCGTCGGTGTCACCGTCACCAAGGTCATCTGGCGCGGTGAGTGCTGAGCCACCGCCGAGAGAAGCTCCTGAGAGGATCCGACAGCAGCCGAGGGACCTTTCAGGGCCCGTCCGTAGGGCCTGTACGGCGCACAGGCCCTACGGACGAAGCGCCCGCAGCAGCAGATCCGCGAGATGGTCCGCGACCTGCTGCGGGGAGAGAACGCCGTCCGGCCGGTACCAGGTCGAGAGATGGTGGACCGAGCCGAAGTGGTAGTCCACCACCAGATCGGCGGGGGTGGCGGTGGAGAAGACACCAGCGCGCTGGCCCTCCTCGATCAGCGCGCGGAAGCGCTCGTGGTAGCGGCGCCGCTCGGCCCGTACCTGCTTGTTCTTCTCCGGGCTGAGATGGTGCATCGAGCGGAAGAAGATCGAGGCGTCGTCCAGATTGTCGATCGTCGTCACCACGACATCGGCGGCGGCGGCCCGCAGCCGCCGCTCCACCGGCTCGTCCGCGTCGGCGAAGGCGTCCAGACGCTCCTGCTGGAGACGGAGGACCCGTGCGTAGACCTCCTGGAGGAGATCCTCCTTGGAGCCGAAGTAGTGGTAGAGAGCGCCCTTGGTGACACCCGCCGCCTCGACGATCTCCTGCACCGAGGTGCGGTCGTAGCCGCGCTCCGCGAAGAGCCGGGTGGCGGCGGCCAGCAGCCGTTGAGGGACGGGCACTCCGCCCCCGTCCGTCGTCCTGGCCATGTGCCGCCACCCGCCTTCCGTTCCGTACCGCGCGCTGTCCGTCGCAGGAGACGTGACCCGCGCCCCCTGCCCGAGGATCTTCCCACCTCCGGACACGGACGGCTCCGGCGGGAAGGCGCGGCCCGTCGGCCAAGGCCCGTCAGCCCTCGGTCGCCTCCCACTTCCGCTGGACGCGGTTCATCGTGGCCAGCCAGCGGTCGGGGTCGCCCGCACGCGCCTGGTAGTAGCCGGCCACCTCCGGATGCGGCAGAACGAGGAAGCGGTCCTCCGCCATGGCGGTGAACAGGGCGTCGGCGACATCCTCCGGTTCGATGGCGGTGGCGGCGAGCACCAGTTCGCCCGCGCCGCCCGAGGCGGTGAGCATGTCCGTACGGACGCCCTGCGGGCAGACGGCGTGCACCCGGAGACCGCGGTGGCGGTAGGTCAGCGAGAGCCACTCCGCGTAGGCCAGCGCGCCGTGCTTGGTGACGCTGTACGGGGCCGCGCCGATCATGGTGAGCAGTCCGGCGGCGGAGACGGTGGAGACGAACCGGCCGCCGCCGCGCTCCAGCCAGTCGGGCAGCAGCGCCCTGACGGCCCGCACGTGCGCCATGACATTGACGTCCCAGGCGGACGACCAGACCTCCTCGCCGGCGAGCGCGTCGCCGGGCGAGCCGACTCCCGCGTTGGCGCAGTAGATGTCGACGGTGCCGCCGAGCGCCTCCCGGGCCTCGGCCACGATCAGGGAGGCATCGCCGGGGACCGCACGGGCGCCGATCTCCGCGGCGACGGCCGCGGCCTTCTCCGCGTCGAGATCGTTGACCACCACACGGGCGCCCTCGGCGGCGAATCTGCGGGCGAGCGCGGCGCCGATGCCACCACCGGCCCCCGTGACCACGACCCCCGCGCCCCGCACCATGTCCTCCGTACTCATCGGGACCTGCCTTTCCGGGCTTCCGGTTCTGCGCCGGCCGCCCCGCCGACACCGGCAGACTAACCAGTCGGTATGTGGAGAGGGAAGGGAGCGGCGGGGAAGGGAGCGGGACACGGGCGGCCCGCGGACACGAAGGGTGCAGAGTGGAAGCGGAGGGGGAGCCGAACGGGCCGCCTGCTTCGTTCCGCGCGGCGCCCCCGCGCGCTAGCGTGCGTGAGCATGACAGACGACGGACGACCCGATCACGGAGGTAGCGGGATGAGCCTGTCCAGACGGGGTTTGCTGGCCGCGGGCGGTGCGGTGGGGGCCGCGGGGGCGCTCGCCGCGGGCGCCTCCCATTCCGCCTCCCATGCCGCCGCGCGCTCCGGGAGCGCGCCCTCGGTGCGCACGGGCTTCGACCGGCTGGCCGCCGACGGCTACCGGCTGCTGTCGGGGCAGAGCGTCGGCCTGGTCACCAACCCCACCGGGATCACCCGGGACGTACGCCATGTGGTGGATGTGATGCACGGCGACGACCGGGTGGATCTGGCCGCCGTCTTCGGTCCGGAGCACGGCTTCCGGGGGACGGCCCAGGCGGGCGGCTCCGAGGGCCGCCACGACGACCCGGCCACCGGGCTGCCCGTCTACGACACGTACCTCAAGAGCGGGCAGGCTCTCGCGGACATCTTCACCGGGTCCGGTGTGGACACGGTCGTCTTCGACATCCAGGACGCGGGCGCCCGCTTCTACACCTATATCTGGACGCTCTACGACTGTATGGAGGCGGCGGCGCTCGCGGGCAAGCGCTTCGTCGTACTGGACCGGCCCAATCCGGTCACCGGGCGGGCGGCGCTCGGACCCGTCCTCCAGCGGGAGTTCGCGACCTTCGTGGGCCGCGAGCCGATCTCCCAGGCGCACGGTATGACGGTCACCGAACTGGCGCTGCTCTTCAACGGCGAGTTCCTGGCGGAGCCGGTGGAGCTGACGACGGTGGCCATGTCGGGATGGCGCCGGTCCGACTTCTTCGACGAGACCGGACTGCCCTGGGTGCCGCCGAGCCCCAACATGCCGACACCGGACACGGCGCTGGTGTACGCGGGCACCTGTCTGTTCGAGGGGACGAATCTGTCGGAGGGGCGCGGTACGACCCGGCCGTTCGAACTGCTCGGCGCCGAGGGCATCGACCGGACCTGGGCCGAGGCGGCCAACGCCCTGGAGCTGCCCGGGGTGCGGTTCCGCGAGGCGTATTTCGCGCCGACCTTCTCCAAGTTCCAGGGGAAGACGATCGGCGGGGTGCAGCTCCATGTCCATGACCGGACGTCGTTCGATCCGGTACGCACCGGGATCGCGCTGCTGGTGACGGCGAAGCGGTCCTGGAGCGGATTCGCCTGGCGCCCCGACAACTGGATCGACAAACTGACCGGCTCGGCGCGGGTCCGCACCCTGATCGACGCGGGCGCCGGGACGGACGAGGTGGTCGACGCCTGGCAGGACGAGCTGGCCGCGTTCCGCCGGGTACGGCGCGGCTATCTGCTCTACCGCTGAGCGCCGGGCACCGGCCGCCGGTCCGGCGTCCCCGGCCGAGCGCCGGGCGCCGGTCCGGACCGCGCGCGTCTGTCACGGTCCGGACCGGCCCCTGGACCGCTCCGCCGGTGTCACCGCGTCAGCGGTGCGACGGGAACTCCACCACCTGCTGGTAGGTCGGCCTGTTCTGCCAGTTGACCGTCGGGTGGGTGATACCGCCGAGCGCCCGGTGGATGATCGCGTCCGTGCACCACTGATCCCCGGCCGAGCAGCTCTCGTCCCCCGGGTAGACCGCGGTCGCGGGCGCCTGCACGGCCGCCTTCAGGGTGGTGAGCAGGGTGTCCCGGCAGGCGCTCAGCCCACCGCCGCCGCAGTAGGTGGTCGCCGTCGGTGCCTGCACCGGATCGCCGAGCACCTGCCTGAGGTCCTTGTCGGCATAGCCCCACCAGCCGTACTGGAACGCCGAGCCGCTGTGCGCGCCCGTCGGACCGTGGCTCGACGCCGGTGACTCGTCGATCGAGAGCGACGCGGTGAGCGCCTGGTAGAACTCGTCCCCGAGTGCGGGCCTGAACTGTGCCTCGACCAGCCGCGGCCACCAGGCGTCCATGATCCGTACGGCGGCGGAGTGGCCGTAGGTGTGCGAGCCGGGCGAGGTCTCCTTGCGCTGCGCCCCGGCCGTGCGCCAGGCCTCCAACTGCTGTACGGCGGTGCTCAGCGCCGGATCGGTGACGGGCGCCGAGCGCACCACCCGCAGCAGTTCGGGCAGTACCTGCTCGCCGCGCAGATCGGTCACGGCGGCCTCGGCCATCGCCCGGGTGAGGGAGGCACGGGTGACTCCGCCGTCCGCGACCAGCCTCCTGACGCGGTCGTCGAGCAGATCGCCCCGGTGCACCGCCCCGAAGCCGAACCCGGCCGCGTCGTACTCCTTCGCCTGCCGGTTGTTCCAGGAGATGTAGTAGTCCTGGCCGACCGACTGGGGATGCTCGGCGAAGGGCGTGTAGGCGGCGGTGTTGTACCGCGGGTCGTAATCCCGCCATTCGTACGCCTGCTCCGCCCGGACGGGCAGCGCGGGATCGACACCGTCGGCCCGCACCGGGTTCATCCCGCTGTTGAAGTAGGCGGCGGTGCGGGAGTCCGCGTAGAACCAGTTGAAGGCGTAGTCGATGTTCGAGGCCGCCCGCTGGAAGGACGCGGCGTCCTTGGTGTACGAGGGGTCGTTGAGCATCTGGAAGCCGATGATCGAGTCCGCCTCGTGCCGGTAGGTGGTGCGCAGCGAGGTGTACGCGAAGGGCTTGCCGCCGATGGTCGCGCGATGGGTGACCATGCCGTACTCGGTGCGCCAGACCTGGAGCCGGTACGAGCCCGCGGCGGTGGAGTCCGCGACGCTCGGCTTCCAGGAGTTGACGCGCTCCATCTTCTCCATCGGGGTGCAGACCGAGCGGTGGAGATAGTGGCCGGACGCCTTGGTGGGGGCCGATCCGTCGGGCTCGCACAGCTCGACGGCATAGGTGTCGGTGATGTCCTGGCCCGAGGAGGTGGCGCTCCAGGCGTAGTCCTGGCCACGGCCCATCTGCACATACATGCCGACTCCGGCGAAGGAGACTCCGCGGGCGCTGATACCGGGTCCCTGGAGTTCCTGGAGCATCATGAGCTGGGGCGCGAAATAGCCGGTCTGCGGGCCGAAGACGGCCACGGGATTGCCGCTCGCGGTGTGCTCGCCGGAGACCAGCAGGGCGTTGGACATCCCCCGCCTGGCGGAGAGCGAGCCCTCCGGAATCACACCGTCGTCGAAGATCCCCTGGGCGGGTTTGAGTTTCGCGGGGGCGCGGACCGGCGCCCTGGTGCCGGTGCCCGCCGATCCCGTCCTGTCGTACACGAGCCGCTCGGCCTGGACGGAGCCCGCGTCGGGCAGGGCCGTACCACGCGGCTGGGCGGGCTTGCGCGCGTACGGGAAGGCGGTGCCGTCATGGACGGTGAGCACGGCCTCGGGGTCGTCGCGTTGGCGGAAGGACTCCCAGACCCGGGTGCCCTCGACGACGCCGTACTTCTGCTGCGCGGCCAGCAGCGAGAGGGCGGCCTGCACCTCGCCGCCGCCTCCGCCGCCGAACTGGCCGCCGACGACGGACGCGATGGAGATCAGATCGGTGACCTCGAAGGGCTGGATCTCGCCCACGTTGGTGATCGAGTCGATCTTGCCGGTGAGGACGTACTCACCGGGGAAGTACCGCCCGTCCTTGGCCTGCCGGCGGTAGGCGTTGATGCCGTCGACATACGCCTGCGCGTCGGCCATGGCCAGCTCGCCGCGCTCGCCCTCGGTGGTCCTGATCCGCTCGATCTGGGCCTCGTAATCGGCCTCCGTGTACGGGGCCGAGGGCCAGAACTGCTGTTCAAGCCCCTGGTTGGCGAGCGCGCCGCCGGCGAAGGAGGTCAGCTCACCGCGGCCGATGTGCCGGAAGAGATCCATCATCCAGAGCCGATCCTGGCCCGCGGCGTAACCGGCGCCGAACTCGGTGCCGTAGCGGGTGGTGCCCTTGATGTGCGGAACGCCGGTGCTTCGGTCGCGGGTGATCGTGACGTCCGGGCGCGGGGTGGTGACGGATTCGGCCTGGCCGGCGGGGACGCCGAAGGAGGCATCGTTGAAGAAGTCGGTGAGCTTCTCGTCGGTGAGCCCGCTCTGGCCCCCCACCAGCGCGTCGTAGCGCCCGAGTTGGTCGGAGCTGTGCGCGGGGCGGGTGCCGAACAGCTGGTGGAGGAGGATGCCGGCGAGCGTGGCGTTGCCATTCTGTCCTGGCGGCAGGATGTCGTCGCACTGGCTCCGGCAGTGGTCGGTGACGGGGTCCGCGACGGCCGCGGGCGCGCGGGCGGGTTCGGCGGACGCCCGCGTCTGCGGGATCAGCAGAGCCGCGCCCAGCGCGAACACCGCGGCGGTGGCGGGCAAGAGTCTTCCGGTGCGTCGTCGCATGGATGCTCCTCGGGAGGCCGGTGCGCCGGAGGTTAGCGACGGTCCGACCGCTCAGTAAGATGAACATCAGTCACCTTTTCCGGATCCTCACATCGGCCTTCCTCTGGATCGCCTCTGAAATCGGTTCCGAATGAGAGATGAGAGCTCGAAATCGGCCGGGATGTCCCGGGTATTGAGGCGATCCGGAATTGGATGGAGCCAAACGGGGCAGGCGTACGTCCATTCCTCAACGCCGAATAGCGACGGAGGTGGCATGCGATGGCCGGATTCCGGAGTCTCGCGAGACAGGTGCGCGATCCGCGGTGCGATCTGGCCTTGCGACGGTATTCACTGCGCAAGTGCCTGGAACGGTTTGCCCCTTATGGGCACCGGGCGACCTGGGATCATCTGTGCGCACGGCACAGCATCGAGCCCGAGGACAGGTCACCCGATCCGGTACGGCTGACGGCCGCGCTGGACGAACTGGAGGAGGCGCGGGCCGTCTGGCTCGCGTACGAGGGAGAGTTCGCGGAACGGCGCAAGCGCGAGAAGCACGACGGGCTGAGGCGGCCCGGGAGCTTCGACGACTGGCACCGGCGGACCTGGGGCGGTAACGGTGTGGCCCGCTGCGACGATCCGGCGGTCCATCCGTCCGAGTCGCTGGCCGAGGTGCTGCGCCGGCTGATCTCGGGACTGGAGTCGGAACCCGGCGCGACCTGTCCGGTCTGCGCGGAGAACGGCATCGTCTGGCGACCCGATCTGTCCAACGAGCCCTGGTCGGGACCGGTCTGCCGGGACTGCGGCATCGTCGTGCCGCAGCCGGTCCTGACGGCCGAGGCGCTGGACCGGGCGAAGCGGATACGGCTCAAGGAACTCGCCTCGGTGGCATGAGAACCGCGGGGGCGGGCTCCGAGACGGTGCGCCCCCGCTCCGTCTCCGCCCGCGTTCCCGGCCCGCGTTCCCGTCGGGCGGCCCGTGTCAGCGGCGGGCCGCGGCATCGGCGGCACCCGCGGTGTCGGCGTCCGGGGCAGCCGGGGCGGCGTCCGGGGCGGCGGCTTTCCGCTTCTTGGGGGCCCGGCGCTCCGGCAGCAGACGGGAGCCCGTCATCCGCTCGCCGATGACATCGCCCGGGTTGGACAGCACACAGGTCTCCAGCGCGAGACAGCCGCAGCCGATGCAGTCCGTGAGGTGGTCACGGAGCCTGCCGAGCTGTCTGATGCGCTCGTCCAGCTCCGAGCGCCAGGCCGCCGAGAGGCGCGCCCAGTCGTCGCGGTTCGGCGTGCGCTCCTCGGGGAGTTCGGCGAGCGCGTCCCTGATCGTGGCGAGGGGGATGCCCACCCGCTGGGCCGCCCGTACGAAAGCGACCCGGCGCAGCGTGTCACGGCTGTAGCGGCGTTGGTTGCCGCTCGTCCTGCGGCTGCTGATCAGCCCTTTGGACTCGTAGAAGTGAAGCGCGGACACCGCGGCGCCACTGCGCGCGGAGAGTTGTCCGACCGTCAGCTCATCGATCTTCTCGGGAATCTGTGGCACCCCTCGAAGCCTACTGTCCGTCCACGGTGTCCGCGTTGACAGGAGATCCCCGGCCCAGCAAGCTGAGCAAGCGCTTGGACAGAACAGGCCGAGAGGCAGGGAACAGGACATGGCTGAGCCGAGGATCTTCACCTCCGCCGAGGAGCTGCGCGCCGGGGTCGGCGAGCCGCTCGGTCACAGCGACTGGCTGGAGATCGACCAGAAGCGGATCGATCTCTTCGCCGAGGCCACCGGCGACCATCAGTGGATCCATGTGGATCCGGTGCGGGCGGCGGCCGGTCCGTTCGGCACGACGATCGCGCACGGCTATCTGACGCTGTCGCTGCTGCCCCTGTTCCTACCGCAGCTCGTCCAGGTCGAGAACGTCACGATGGGCATCAACTACGGGACCAACAAGGTCCGTTTCCCCTCCCCCGTGCCCGTCGGCTCACGGCTGCGCGCGTCGGCGGTGCTCACGGAGGCCGTGGAGGCGGGCGGCGGAGTGCAGATCACCACCCTGGTGACGGTCGAGCGCGAGGGCGGCGAGAAGCCGGCCTGTGTGGCGGAGTCCGTCTCCCGCTACTACTTCTGACCGCCTCCGGGGGTTCCGGCCGGCTACGCCTTCTGGACGGAGACCATACGCAGCACGAGGTCGGCGTAGAGCGCGCCGACCTCGTCGGGGGTACGGCGGCCGGCCGCGTTGAACCAGCGCGCGACATCGATACAGAGCGACAGCACCGCGAGCGTGGTGCCCGGTACATCGGGGACGTCGAACTCCCCGTCCCGCACCCCGTCGCCCAGGATGCGCCGTACGGCCGCGTCGCTGCGCCGCCGCAGCCCGACGATCTCCGTACGGTGCTCGGGGGCCAGCGCGTCCAGTTCGTACTGCACGACCCGCGCCGTGGTGTGCCGCTCCGCGTGCCAGCGGACGAAGGCCCGTACGGCCTCGGCGAGCCGCTCCGCCGCCGTGCCCCCGCCGTCGGCCGCGGCCGTCAGGATCTCCAGCGCCTTGTCGTGCCCGATCCGGCTGATCCGGTGGAGCAGCTCTTCCTTGGTCTTGTAGTGGATGTAGAGCGCCGCCGGGCTCATCCCCGCGCGGCTCGCGATATCGCGGGTGGTGGTGGCGTGGTATCCGCGCTCGGCGAATGCCTCGACGGCGGCGACCAGCAGCCTTCTGGCCGCCTCCGGCTCGACCTCACCCCACGGAGCGCTCTCGCCGTCCGCCGTCTGTTCCGCCGTACGCATCGCTCACACCTTCCACTCGGCCTCGGCCTGCCGTTCGGTCTGCCACTCGGCAGGACGAACACCATACCCCGAGCTGAGCAAGCGCTTAGAGCCTTCGGCGGGGACTCGTGACGGTGACTCCCGGGGGCGGGCGGGTCCGGTACGAGGGGCCGGGCACCGGGCCGCGCATCTCGTGTGGGGGCCGGGGCGCCGTCCGCGTACCTTCCCCGTATGACGCACTCGCACACGCCCCGTCCGACGCACTCGGCGGACTCCGCACGCCCCTCCCCCGCGACCTGGCTGCCCCTGGCCGCGGCGGGTGTCACCGTCGTGCTCTGGGCCTCGGCCTTCGTCTCGATCCGCAGCGCGGGCGCCGCCTACTCGCCGGGGGCGCTGGCCCTCGGCCGGCTGCTCTCCGGCGGCCTGGTCCTCGGCGCGGTCTGTCTCGTACGGCGCGAGGGGCTGCCGCCGCGGGCGGCCTGGCCCGGTATCGCCGTCTCGGGTGTGCTCTGGTTCGGGCTCTACATGGTGGCGCTCAACTGGGGTGAGCAGGAGGTCGACGCGGGCACCGCCGCGATGATCGTGAACATAGGCCCGGTCCTGATGGCCCTGCTGGGTGTCCGGCTGCTGGGCGAGACACTGCCGCCCCGGCTGGCGGCGGGCATGGGGGTGTCGCTCGCGGGCGCGGTGGGCGTGGGGCTCTCGATGTCGGGCGAGGGCCGTGCCTCGGTGCTCGGGGTGTTGCTGTGTCTGCTGGCGGCGGTGGCGTACGCCGCCGGGGTGGTCGCGCAGAAGCCCTCGCTGGCGCGGGCGAGCGCGCTCCAGGCGACGACCTTCGGCTGTCTGGTCGGCGTGGTGGCCTGTCTGCCGTTCGCGGGACAGCTGGTCGGCGAGGCCGGGAGGGCCCCGCTGCCGGCCACGCTCAACATGGTCTATCTGGGCGTGTTCCCGACCGCGCTGGCCTTCACGACCTGGGCGTACGCGCTGGCCCGTACGACGGCGGGGCGGATGGGCGCCACGACCTACGCGGTTCCGGCGCTGGTCGTGCTGTTGTCGTGGCTGTTCCTGGACGAGGTCCCGGGTCTGCTCACGCTGGCGGGCGGCGCGCTGTGTCTCGCCGGGGTGGCGGTCTCACGCTCCCGCCCGCGCCGTCGTCCCGCCGTCGTCGCGCCGCTCAAGGAGGAGAGCTGACAGGCGTGGTCGGCCCGGACCGGGCGGGTTCTACGGCGCCGGAGGCCGGCGGCGCGTCCACACGGACGGCGGCGCGTCCACGCGGACGGCACCTTCCACGCGGACGGCACCTTCCACGCGCGCCATAAGTTCTTCGTCTGTGCCGTCAGTTCCCGCACGCGTTCCATCGCGACGAGCGCCACATCGTCCTGCAACTGCCCGTCCACGTATTTGAGCAGGTCCTTCATCAGGAGTTCCAGAAGCTGGTCGGGGTCGCACCAGCGCAGGCCCGCCAGACGGTCGGACGCCGGATAGAACGTGCCGGTGGAGTCACGGGCCTCCAGCAGGCCGTCGGTGTGGAGGAGCATCACGTCCCCCGGCGCGAGCCGGAAGATGTCGAGGTGGTAGTCCTCCGCGGGGCCCGCCAGGCCCAGCGGTGGCGCGGGTCGCGTCGAGCGCAGAACCTCCGCGGCCCCGCCCTGGGACCGCAGGGGCGGCGGATGGCCACAGCTGATCATCCGGACCACATGCGCGTCGTCAGGCACCTCCACCACCAGAACGGTGATGAACCGTTCCCCGCTGTCGCGGTCGGCCGCACCGGCCTCTTTGATATGCCTGCGGACGCTGGCTTCGAGGGAGGCGACCAGTTCCGGCAGGGTGGCGGTCTGGTGCGCGGCCTCGCGGAAGGCGCCCAGCACCGCGGTGGCGTCGTCGACCGCGGGAAGCCCGTGGCCCCGCACATCACCGATGATCAGCCGGACCGCGCCCGGGATCTGCGCCACCGCGTACAGATCGCCGCCGATCTGCGCCTGGGCCGCCGCGGAGCGGTACACGGACGCGATCCGCAGCCGTCCGATCCGGCGGGGCAGGGGGCGCAGTACGGCGCGCTGCACGGTGTCGGAGACGGATCTGACCTGGTCGAAGGCCTTGGTGTCCAGCCCCCGCAGAAACCAGAAGAGCAGGACGAGACCGCACACCACGAGCAGATCGATCACATGGATGGGCAGAATCGCCGAGTTCAGCAGACCGTCCCGGATGTCCAGGCCGACCGCGGCCACACACGCGAACGCGGTGATGACACCGGTGACACCGGGGCCCTCCAGTCCGGCGGTCATCGCGGGAACGGCAACCAGGAGCGAGGCCAGATGGATCTCGGGAGGGACGAGGAACCCGGTCACCGTCACCACGCACAGCACCGTCACCGGAAGCACCTTGGGCGCCTGCCACAGCAGTCGCAGGACGAACGGCTGCTCGGCCACCGCGCCGCTCGGCACACGGGAGCGGGTGGCGGCGGCGGCCGCTACGATCCGCGCCCGATTGACGAGAACGTATTTCGATGTGATCCGGCGGAGTCGTTCCATGGTCTGCGCCTCAAGGCCTGTGTCAGTTCTTGCTGAAACGGACTGCAAGAATTCTCGGTCCTGGGAGAAGCGGTACGGGCCGGCCGTGCCGAGGTCCGATCGGGGTGTCCGACGAGTGACAGACGCTCAAAGGCGCTGCCGGTTTCCGGTATTTTCCTGCGGCGCGTGTCCGACCCTGATTCCTGAAGGGTAGTACACGGCCCAGAACAGGGCCTGGGCACCGCCGAGGCCCTGAGGCGCGCTCCGGAAGGGACGCGTTCCGGAAGCGGCGCCCTAGGCGTCCAGGCCCGGCAGGTTTCTGGGCGCGGGGCAGATACGGCGGCCGAAGTCGTCGAAGACATAGAGATGGGCGAGATCGATCAGGAGCGGCACCTGGGCGCCCGTACGCAGCCGCATGTCGGGGCCGGTGCGGACGACGAGATCGCTCGCCGTGATGGCCGGACGGTCCGGGCTGTACGCGGGTCCGACCGCCTCCTCCGGCTCGTCGAGGACCACGGCGGGACTCCCGGCACGCCCGGCCGCGCGCCCCCTGAGCCGGGCCAGCACGCCCGTCCTCCGGCCGCCGTTCCCGCGCCGCCGCGATACGGTCCCGGTCCGGGGACTGGCTGATTCGAGGTCGGTCACCACGGCCGGCCTGGAGCCGGTGTTGAGATGCACCAGCGCCTCGTGCCCCTGGTACTCCATGTGCTCGACGATGCCGCTCAGCGCCACCTCACCGGGGCGGGCCTGGCTCGGCGCGGCGATACGGGCCGCCTCGGACCGCAGTCCCACGATGATCCGCCGGCCCTGCTGGACACGGAGCAACTGGTGGTCGGGCCTGAGGGGTTCGGGCAGCGGCAGCCGCTGCCGGCCGAGGTCGATGGACATCCGCCCGTCCAGCGGCGCGTACACCACGGCCTCCAGCAGATTGATCCGCGGGGTGCCGATGAACGCGGCGACGAAGACGTTCTCCGGCAGGGCGTACACCTCGCGTGGCGCGCTGACCTGCTGGAGCACCCCGCCGCGCATCACCGCCACCCGGTCTCCGAGCGACATCGCCTCGGCCTGATCATGTGTCACATAGACGGTGGTGACGCCCAGTTCGGCGGTGAGCTGGGCTATCTCGGCGCGCAGATGGCTGCGCAGCTTGGCGTCCAGATTGGAGAGCGGCTCGTCCATCAGAAAGGCGGAGGGCCGCCGGGAGATGGCGCGCCCCATCGCGACGCGCTGGCGTTCACCGCCGGAGAGCTGGCTCGGATAGCGGTCGAGCACACTCTCGATACCGAGCATCCTCGCGGTGGCCCGGACCCGCTCGGCGGTGTCCGCGCGGGGGTTCTCCAGCCGGAGCGGAAAGCCGATGTTGTCGCGGTTGGTCATATTCGGGTAGAGAGCGAAGTTCTGGAAAACCATCGCCATGCCCCGCTCCCGGGTCGGCATCAGATTGGAGTACTCGCCGTCGAGCAGCAGGTCGCCCTCGGTGATGTCCTCCAGTCCCGCGATCATGCGGAGCACGGTCGACTTGCCGCAGCCCGAGGGGCCGAGAAGCACCACGAACTCGCCGGGGGAGATATCGAGGGAGAAGCGGTCGACGGCACGCGTGGACCGGCCGTACACCTTGCTGACGCTGTTCAGGGAGATGGCGCGAGTCATGGGGTTCCGCCCGGGAGGGAGAGAGGGAGCGGCTGCGACGCCTGAAGTTAGCCGACTACGCGCGGTCAGGGAACGATTCTCACGAAGTCCCGGAGCGGAGGTACGGAACGGGCATCAGGTACGACGCGCGAAGAACCGGTTCGGCAACCGGTTTCCGTCTAGGGGGGACCGGCGGCGCCCCCGCGGCCCGCCGCCCGGACTCCGCGCACCGAGCCCGGCCGCCGCCAGCAGCAGCGCGCCGAGCATCACGAACGGCGCGGCCGTTCCGGCGACCCCCGCCACCAGACCGGCGGAGGCGGGCGCGGCGACCTGCCCGAGGCGGTTGCCGGTGAGCCGCAGCGCCAGGGCGGTGGAGCGGGCCTCGTCGGGAGCGGCCCGTACGACGGTGGTCATCGACAGCGGCTGGCCGGCCCCCAGACAGAACCCGAGCGCGCCGAGCACCAGGGCGAGGCCCCACACCGGCAGGGGCAGGGCGATGCCCGCGCACAGCGCTCCGCCGAGGGCGCAGGTGACGGTGAGCAGGACCGTACGGCCCAGCAGCCGCAGCATCGGCGGCATCACCAGCCGGCAGGCGATGGTGGCGGCGGCGCGCAGGCTGAGCAGCAGACCGATCGTGGCGGGCGCGATCCCGCGCCGCTCACCGATCACCGGCAGATAGGCGGTGAGGACGTCGGTCGTGGAGAGCACGGCCAGACTGATGAACATGCCCGCGGGCACGCCCCTGGTCCGCAGTATGCGGCGGACGGAGACCTTGGCGGAGGGCCCGGGATCGGCGGCGGAGGGCCCGGCATTGGCGGAGGGCCCGGGAGCCGTGGACCGCGCTCCCGCCGGGCGGGAAGGGCCACGGGGCTCTATCCCCCGGAGCGAGGTGAGGGCGACGGCGGCGGCCACCGCGGAGACGAGCAGGGCGAGGGCGCTCGTACGGGCCATGCCGTCGCCCTGTCCGGAGACCAGCAGTCCGGCGGCGACCGGTCCCGCGAGCTGGCCGAGGGAGGCGCCTATGGTGAAGTGGCCGAAGTCGCGGTCCTGTTCGGCCGGGACGCTGCGGCGGGCGACGACCGACTGGGCGCCGATGACGAAGCAGAGATGGCCGATGCCCATCAGCGCGCTCCAGACGCCCAGGGCGGTGAGCGAGCCGGCCGTACCGCTGAGGGCGCAGCCGGCCGAGATGAGGATCACCCCGGCCACCAGCAGCGGGACACACCGCCCCTGGTCGGTCCTGCGGCCCAGCGGTACGGCGGCGAAGAGCGGGAGCAGCGCGTAGACCGCGGTGATCACACCGATCGCGCGCTCGTCCGCGCCCATGGAGAGCGCCCGGTAGGAGACGGCCGGACGCGCCATCGACACCGCGCCCTGCGCGAAGGCGAACGCGATGACGAGACGCAGGAGCCAGCCCCGCCCGTCGGACACCGGGGCCGCGCGCGGTGCGGGCGCTCCTGGGGCGGGCGCTCCTGGGACCGGCGTTCGTGGCGCGGGTACGTCGGGTACGTCGGAGGCGGGCACCATCAGATGATGCCGGAGAGGATTCCGGCGCCGGGCACCGCCCGCGATGACGGCCGAGCGCCGCCGGTGACGACGCCAGGACCCGTTTCCGGGGGGCGGCCACCGGTCTCATCTCCAGGGGGCGGCCACCGGTCTCAGTCGAGTGTCCTGGCCAGATACGCGCGGAGCAGTTCCCGGGTCTCGGCCACGATGGCGGGGTCACCGGCCGGGTCCGTACGGAAGGCGAGCTGGAGCAGCGCGTCGGCGGCCTCGACGGCGACCAGGACCGTACGGCGCAGCGCCTCGGTGGGCGTCCGGCCGAGATGGGCGGCGAGCAGTCCGGTGAGACGGTCCACGACCCGGAGCCCGGGATCGGACTCCGGATCGGCCGGAGCGGTGTCCGGGCCCCGGGCCGCCGCCCGTGTCCCCAGCGGGAGTTGGGCGCCGAAGTCTACGAGCGCGAAGCCGGGCACGGTGCGCCTCATCGCGAGATATTCGTCCAGTACGGCGTCGATGGCGCCCCGCCAGTCGCGCGCGTCCAGCGAGGCCAGCCGCTCGGTGATCCGCGCGGCGTAGCTGTCGAGATTGCGCCGGGCGAGGGCGTCGGCCATCGCCCGCTTGTTGCCGAAGAAGCGGTAGACGGAGCCGATGGGGACGCCCGCGCGGGCGGCGACGGCCCGGGTGGAGAGCAGCTCGTATCCCGTCTCGTCGAGGAGTTCGGCGCAGGCGTCGAGGATCCGGGCGAGCCGCTCCGTACTGCGCCGCTGGACGGGGGCCCTGCGCAGTCCGCCGGCCGGTTCCGGGTGCGGGTTCGCTCGCGCTGTCGCGTCCGTGCGGTCGTGTGACACGGACTCCATGATGCCGCGTGGCCCCGTTGACGTGCCGCTGCGACAATCCTACGGTTGTCCATAGGATTACCGGGATCGCCTGAGCAGGGAGCGGACGCGGACGATGAGCGGCATCGAGCGGGCACGGAAGACGGCCGAGGACCTGGAGCACTCCCCCGGTTTCGGCAATGAACACACCTCGGAGGCCGTGCCCGGCGCGCTGCCGCTCGGCCGCAACGCGCCCCAGCGGGCGCCGCTCGGTCTCTACGCGGAGCAGCTCAGCGGCAGCGCCTTCACCGAGCCCCGCGCGCACAACCGGCGGTCCTGGCTGTACCGCATCCGTCCGTCGGCCGCGCATCCGCCGTTCGTCCGTATCGGCAACGGCTCGGTCAGAGGCGGCCCGTTCACCGAGACCGTCCCCGATCCCAACCGGCTGCGCTGGAACCCGCTGCCGGACCCGGCCCCGGGCACGGACTTCCTGGCCGGGCTCTGGACGCTGGGCGGCAACGGCGACGCGGCCCTGCGTACGGGTATGGCGGTCCACCTGTACCACGCCAACGCCGCCATGACCGACCGGGTGTTCAGCGACGCGGACGGCGAGCTGCTGATCGTCCCCGAGCGCGGCGGGCTGCTGATCCGTACGGAACTGGGCCTGCTCGCCGCCCGTCCGGGCGAGGTGGCGCTGATCCCGCGCGGGATCCGCTTCCGGGTCGAGCTGCTGGACGAGACGGCGCGCGGCTATGTCTGCGAGAACTACGGCAGGCCGTTCGTCCTCCCCGACCTCGGTCCGATCGGCGCCAACGGCCTGGCCAACGCCCGTGACTTCCTGGCCCCCGTCGCCGCCTACGAGGACATCGAGCGGCCGGTCCAGGTCGTCAGCAAGTACTGCGGCAACCTCTGGGCCGCCACCTACGGCCACTCGCCGCTCGATGTCGTCGCCTGGCACGGCAATCATGTGCCGTACGTCTACGATCTGCGGCGCTTCAATGTGATCGGCTCCATCAGCTACGACCACCCCGATCCGTCGATCTTCACGGTGCTGACCTCGCCCTCGGACACCCCGGGGCTCGCCGGGGTCGACTTCGTGGTCTTCGCACCGCGCTGGCTGGTCGGCGAGAACACGTTCCGGCCGCCGTACTTCCACCGCAACGTGATGAGCGAGTACATGGGCCTGATCGAGGGGGCCTACGACGCGAAGACGGCGGGCGAGGGGGGTTTCGTCCCCGGCGGCGGCTCGCTGCACAACATGATGTCGGCGCACGGACCCGACCGGGAGACCTTCGACCGGGCGAGCGCCGCCGAGCTGCGGCCGCAGAAGATCGAGGACGGTCTCGCCTTCATGTTCGAGACGCGCTGGCCGGTGACGGCGACCGCGCAGGCGGCGGAAGCCACCCATCTCCAGCGGGACTACGACCGGGTGTGGCAGGGTCTTGAGCGCCACTTCCGGCCCTGACCTCCGGGCCCCGCCCCGAGATTCCCAGTTGTGGAGTAGCCGGTGACCGCCTTCGCCCCCGACTCGCTGGTCCTGAATCGCAAGCTGCCGCTCTGGTACCAGGTCTCGCAGTCGCTGCGTGCCTCGATACTGGGCCGGCGCCCGCACGATCCGCTGCGGCTGCCGACCGAGGAGCAGCTCGCCGCGCACTACGGGGTCAGCGTGCTGACGATGCGTCAGGCCCTCAAGGAGCTGGAGGAGGAGGGGCTGATCAGCAGGCACCGCAGACGCGGCACCTTCATCGAGCCGGGTGCGCGGCGCGGTGCCCCGCGCCGGCTGCTCGGCTCGATCGACGCGGTCGTGGCACAGCAGTCGGGCGAGCGGACGACGGTCCTCGGCCATGGGCCCGCGCCCGTGCCCGGTGAACTCGCCGAGTACTTCCCGGGGCTGGACGAGATCGTCGCCTATCGGCGGCTGCGCTGCGACGGCGAGAGCGGTGAGCCGGTCAACTGGGCGGAGAACGCGGTCCGTCCGGAGATCGCGGCGGGTCTCGATGTGACCGATCTGGAGCGCTGGCCGATGACCAAGGTGCTGCGCGACGCCCTCGGTGTCCGGATCAGCCGGATCACGGACACCGTGGAGGCCCGGCTCGCGGACCCGGCCACGGCGGAACTGCTCCGGGTGCCGCTGCTCAGCCCGATCCTCCACTACACGGGCGTGACCTACGACGACCGGGGCCGGGTCGTGGACGTGGCCCGTATCCGTTACCGGGGCGACCGCTTCTCGTTCTCGGTGACGGTGGAGACGGACCTGGCGGGTGAACCGCGCGCACCCGGGCACGATTAGGGTCTTTCCGGGACGGGACAAGCCGGCCCTTTTCGGGATGGGACAAGCCGGCCCTTTCCGGATCGAACCGGCGCCGGACGCCTTCGCGGGGGCGGCGGATACGATGCCGCCGAGAGCGCACAGACCGACGGGAGGGGCGGTCCGCATGACGGCGACGCGGTCCGGGGCGACGGGCGGCAGCCCGCTGCTGGGCGATCTCCTGCCATGGTCGACGGCTCCGCTGCGGCTCGGCAGAGCCTGGATCCTGGCCCCGGACCAGTCGTCCCTCACCGCCCGCTGGGACCGGCTCATGGCAGCCGGGGGCGCTGAGCGCGAGGAGCTGTTCGGGCCGAGCCGGGCCCGTACCCCGTACAGCGCGGTCGCCGCGCTGCCGGGCGGGGCCGGCGGGACGGGCCGGTTCGTACGGGAGTCGGGGCGCTGTCCGGCGCCGCGCCGGGTGCTGCACGGACCGTTCGACGAGCAGTGGCTGATCCCGGACCACCGGCTGATCGACGCGGCACGCCCCGAGCTGTGGCGGGTCGCGGACGCCCCTCAGCTCTTCGCCGTCGAGCAGGGGTATGTGCCCCAGGCCGGGGGACCCGCGCTGCTGGTGAGCGCGCTGCTCCCGGACGGGCGTCCGCCGGCGGGCCGGCCGGGGCGCGTCCGGCCGCTCTACCGCCGCCCCGGCGGCGCCGAGCCCAATGTCACCCCCGGGCTGCTCGCCCTTCTCTCCGCACGTCTCGGCCATGAGGTCACCGCCGGGGAGCTGCTGGCCTGGGCCATGGCCGCGGCCGTCCCCTCCCCCGAGGGCCCGGTGGTCCCGCTGAGCGCCGATCCGGGCGTCTGGGCCGCCGGAACCGCGCTCGGGCGGCGGATGACCACGATCCAGCTCCGTGGGGCGCACGGCGGCGAGCGGCCCCGGCTGCCCGGCGGCCGGCGGCCCTATGTGCGCGCCGCGGTCCCCGACCGGCCGGAGACGATCGCATACGATCCGCGGGACGAGGCCCTGCTGCTCGGTACGGGCCGGATCTCGCCCGTACCCGCCGGGGCATGGGACTTCACGGTGGGCGGCGTGCGGACGCTGGAGCTGTGGTTCGAGGCCCGTACCGCGCCCGCGGCCCCCGGCACCCTTGAGGCGATCCGCCCGGCCGCGTGGCCCCAGGAGTGGACCTCCGACCTGCTCGAACTGATCACGGTCCTGGCGCTCCTCGCGGAACTGCGCCCGCTCCAGGAGGAGTTGCGCGCAGGCCCGGAGATCGGCAGGGAAGAGCTGTACGCGGCGGACATCCTCCCGGTCCCGCCGGCGGCGCGGCGCCCCGCCTCGGTGCTCGACCACCACGAGGAGGGCCCGGAAGGCCAGTTCGCCCTGATCTGAGCCGCGCCGATGGGGCCGACGCGGCGGGCCGGGGCCGGTGACGGGGAGTGGACACCGGCGGGGCCGCCGCGCGACGAGCGGGAATCGGGGAGGATTCTCCGTACGGGAAAATCACCGACGCGGTGCCGCGGGCCGTGGAGTGACGGGCGAGCGGAGGCGGCACCGCGACCGGATATCATGATCGTCCGGACGCGTTCCGGAACGTCGGGGCGTGCGACGTCCGGGCACCGGCCGGGCCGTATGGGTCAGCCGCGGCTGCCGAACAGCGAGCGGCGCAGACGTCGCAGCGGCGCGAAGAGTGAGACCCGCGCGCTCTTGCTGGTATGCGTCTCGGAGGCGTCCCGCGAGGTCAGCTCGCGCATCAGCAGCGTCGCCTCGGCCGTCTCCCTCTGTGGTACGGCGGGGCCGCCGAGCACCGAGAGATGGCGGTCGAGACGCGAACTGGTCGCGCTGCTCCCGCAGGTGATCGCAGGGACTCGTGCCCTGTTGTGTACCGTTATCTGCTTCATTTCACTCCCCACCCGTACGAGGGCACCCGACCCGGGCAGGGTAACCCTATCGCCCCCTCCCGACACTCGTGTATCCCGCCTTGGCAATGAACCGCACCCGTACGGGGATTGACGACCATGGCTCGATCCATCTTATTTCAGGGCGAGTTGGACAGTTCGCCACTCCGGTCACCCCGGACCCCGAAGCCCTCCGGCCCTGGACCGGCACGAGACCGACAGCGGCTCCGGGGCCCTTCGGAAGCGGCCCTGGACCCGGCGCCGGTCTCGTACGCGTCACGCCGCGGAGGTGAAGGCCGGCAGATAGCCGCCCGACTGACCGCCGGCGGTGGGGTGGTACGACTCGCCGATGTTGAGCCAGTTCACGCTGTGCAGCCAGGCCGAACCCGAGCAGATCTCATGCCCCGTGAAGGCTCCGGCGACATCGGCGAAGGCGAAGCCGTGATCGGCGGCCCGCTTGGAGGTCACCAGATTGAGATGGTCGGCGGCGGCGTTGATCGCGGCACGCTCGTTGTCGCTCAGCCCCACCACGCAGTTCCCGTTGAGCTGGTAGAAGCGCGGATATCCGAGGACGACCACCCGGGCGGAGGGCGCCTTCGATCTGATCGCCGTGTACACCGAGTTGAGGTTTCCGGGCAGCGTGTTGTCGACGAAACTACGGGCCTGCGCGACCCGGTTGAGACAGGTGGCCTCGGACTGGAGGACACAGGTCGTCATCACATCGACGAAGCCCGCGTCATTGCCGCCGATGCTGATGCTGACAAGGTCCGTGCCCGAGGTGAGCGGGCCGAGCTGACCGGCGGTCACATCACCCGTACGGGCGCCGGAGCACGCCGTGAACGCGAACGTCGAGGGCGAGTGCGCGGCCGCCCAGAGGGCCGGATAGGCCCTCGGGGTGCGCTTGCAGCTGCCGCTGGAGCTGTCGTAGCCGCCGGCACCGACGCCGGAGGAGTACGAGTCGCCCAGCGCCACATAGTCAACGGCGGCGACCGGTTCCGCGGCCTGGGCGGAGGCCGCTCCGGTGAGAGCGAGCACCGCGCCCAGAAGGAGCGAGGACGAGAACGCCGTGATGCGGGACAGTTTCATAGGACCTCCCTGAGCAGGATCTCTGCGTCAACTTTGTTACCAGGCGGTTCAGTTGACTGGAAGTGTCCATGCCAAAAAGATTTCACCGAGGTTTCCGGACACATCACCGGATCCCCCACAGTTCGTAAGAGATCGAATGGACCTGATCAGGGAGGTTACGGATGTGACTGTCGAAGTACGGCCAAAGAAGCCAAAAAGTGAGACGACGTCTCAGGTCTTGCCATACAGTCCGATTCATCAATACCGTCGTACATCCACCCGCATCGGTCCATCGGCATGGCGGCTCAAGGGGAGGGCTCAAGCGTCGCGATGGGTCCCGGGGCGGGGCGCGGTAGGGGGGTGCCGTGCTCGGTGACCTCACCAGGAGCTGTCCGACGCGTCACGCCGTCCGCCCACGGGTCAGGCGGGACGTACCGGACAGGACCTGGTGCCGAGTCGCGTGCCGCGCGGCCAGTACCGCAGCTCACCCGCTCAGCACGGAGTTCCGTACCGTCATGTCCGGGGTGAGAACCAACCCCCCTTTCGAACCGGAAACTCAGCCGGACCGCCCGGGGGCGGGCGGTCCACCGGACGAGAGGGAACGAGATCGTGAGCGCTTTTCTGCGCCCGGCGGTGCCGGGCGAGGATCCCTTGATCGGCGAACCGGAACGCGTCACGGCACAGCACTACCGGCCTGTCTCCTCGCATCTCGCCATCGCTCCGCCCGTGAGCGTGGTGATTCCCGCGATGAACGAGGCACGGAACCTTCCGTATGTCTTCAGAACACTGCCCGACTGGATCCATGAAGTCGTCCTGGTGGACGGCGATTCGAGCGACGACACCGTCCGGGTGGCCCGTGAGCTGTGGCCGGGGGTCAAGGTCGTCGCACAGCGCGGCAAGGGCAAGGGCGATGCCCTGATCAGCGGATTCGCCGCGTGCACCGGCGACATCATCGTGATGGTCGACGCGGACGGCTCGGCCGACGGCCAGGAGATCGTCTCCTATGTCTCGGCCCTGGTCTCCGGTGCCGACTTCGCCAAGGGCTCGCGCTTCGCCAACGGCGGCGGCACGGACGACATGACGGCGATACGCAAGCTCGGCAACCGCGTCCTGTGCGCCGTCGTCAACGCCAAGTTCGGCGCCCGCTACACCGATCTCTGCTACGGCTACAACGCCTTCTGGCGGCACTGCCTGGACGACATCACGCTGGACTGCACCGGATTCGAGGTCGAGACCCTGATGAACATCCGGGTCGTCAAGGCCGGGCTGAAGGTGCAGGAGATACCGAGCCACGAGTACGACCGGATCCACGGGGTCAGCAATCTGAGAGCCGTACGGGACGGTCTCCGGGTCCTGCGGGTGATCCTCCGGGAGAGGGGCGTTCCCCGGTCCGCCCGCGCGGCGCGGGCGACCCGGGTGACCCTCGCGGCACGTGCGGCACGGGCCGTGAGCGGCGGTCCGGTCGCGATGCGCGTCACGATTCCCCGGGGAGAGGTGTCTTGAACCACCGTCACCGGCCCTTCTCCGTGGTGATCTGCGTCTACACCGAGGAGCGCTGGGAGGACATCCTCGCGGCCGTCGACTCGGTACGGACCCAGTCGCTGCCGGCCCTGGAGACCCTGCTCGTGGTCGACCACAACACCGCGCTGCTGGAGCGGCTCGGCCGGGAGTACCAGGAGCACACGGCGCGCGGGGAGGTGCGGGTGCTCGCCAACGCGGGCCCCCGCGGCCTCTCCGCGGGCCGCAACACCGGGATCGCCGCCGCCCGCGGTGAGCTGGTCGCGTTCCTCGACGACGACGCCGTGGCCGAACACGACTGGCTGCGCTTCTTCGACGAGGCGTACGAGGACCCGCGGGTGCTGGCCGTCGGCGGACGGACGGAGCCCGCCTGGGCGTCGGGGCGCAGACCCGACTGGTTCCCCGAGGAGTTCGACTGGGTCGTCGGCTGTACGTACCGGGGGCTGCCCGCCGGAAAGGTACGGGTCCGCAATGTGCTCGGCGGGAACGCCTCGTTCCGGCGGACCGCGTTCGACGCCGCCGGGGGGTTCGCGACGGGGATCGGACGCGACGGCGACAAGCGTCCGCTGGGCTGCGAGGAGACGGAGCTGTGCATCCGGCTCACCCGGGCCGTACCGGGCGCGGTGATCCTGATCGACGACCGGTCGGTCATCCATCACAAGGTCCCGGCGGGGCGCCGCCGGTTCGGCTACTTCCGTACCCGTACCTACGCCGAAGGGCTCTCCAAGGCGCTGGTCGCCCGGAGCGTGGGGGCGGAGAAGGGGCTCGAATCCGAGCGCCGCTACACCACCCGCGTACTGCCGGCCGGGGTTGCGCGCGGGCTGCGTGACGCGGCGCTGGGACGCAGGGGCGGCGCGGGCCGCGCCGGGGCGATCGTGGCGGGTGTGACATCGGCGGCGGCCGGCTATCTGGTGGGCCGCTTCCGTACCCGTGGCGGGGGGATCACCTTCTCGTCGGGCCCGGTCGAACCGGGCCCGGCGGCGCGCACCGCCGTGACGGACCGGTGGACCGCACCGGACACGCTCACTCCGGTGGGCCGGGGCGCTCCGGCGGGCACGCCGTCTCAGGGCGCGCCCCATCCGGACCCGGTCACTCCGGACCCGGTCACTCCGCCGGGCGCGGCGGACCCGGTCACTCCGGCGGGCGCCACCGGCGAGAGCGTCCGCGACCCCCGGGGAGCCGCCGTATGACGAACGCTCCGACGGGCCCGGCGGCAGAGCGTCCGCCGGGCCCGTCCGGGCCACCGGCGGCCGTACCGATCCTCATGTACCACGCCGTCGGACACCGGCCCGCCCCCGCGACCCGCACCCTGTCCGTCTCGCCCGGCGCCTTCACCGAGCAGATGGAGCTGCTCCACGCACGCGGATTCACCCCGGTCACCACCGCACGGCTGGCCGGGGCCTGGCGGACCGGTGGACCGGTGCCGCCCCGGCCCCTGCCGCCCCGGCCGGTGCTGATCACCTTCGACGACGGTTACGAGGGTGTGCACCGGCACGCCCTGCCCGTTCTCTCCTCGTACTCCTTCGCCGCCACCGTGTTCGTCTCGACCGGGTGGCTGCGCGGACCGTACGACCTGGGCGGCGCACCGGACACCATGCTCGACTGGGACCAGACCCGGGAACTGGCCGCCGCGGGAGTGGAGATCGGCGGCCACAGCCACACCCATCCCGAGCTGGACCAGCTCGACGACGAGCGGCTCGGGTCCGAGGTCCTGCGCTGCCGGGAGATCGTCGCCGACGAGCTGGGCACGGCGCCCGGCTCGTTCGCCTATCCGTACGGCTACTCCAGCCGGCGGGTACGGCGTACGGTCCGCGCGGCCGGGTTCGCCCAGTCGGTCGCGGTGGGCAACGCGCTGGCCCGGCGCGGCCAGGGCCCGTACGCCCTGGAGCGGGTGACCGTACGGCGCGCCACCGGGATCGAGGAGTTCGGACGGCTGGTCGAGGGACGGGCGGTCGCCCGTACCTTCGCCGGCGACCGGGCGCTGACCAAGGGGTACGCCCTGGTGCGCCGCGCCCGCCGGGCGGTCGCGCTGGGCCGTACGGTGACCGCCGGCCGTCCATGACAAGGCAGGATCAACTGCCCTCCGACGTCCCGGCCGTACGGCGGCCACCGGCCGGGACCGGGCCCGGCGCGTCCGGCGCGGCCCGCCGCCGGAGTCAAAACACCGTGCATCGGCCGTCCCTGTGCCGGATCATGGGCGGCATGTCTGCCAAGCCTCAGGACGCACTGCCGATCCGGCTCACCGTCGACGACAGCGACTCGCCGTCGGATGTGGTCGACGCGCTGTTCCTCGGCCGCTTCGCGACGGGCGAGCAGCCGTACTCGCACAGTTCGACGATCGACCGGGTCAGGTCGGGCGTCACCCTGCTGCCGCCCGGCGCCGCCGTGCTGCGCTCCGCGCGCGACGACGACCGCAGCGCGACCCTCGCGGAGGGCGACGGATGGACGCTGCTCGTCTCCCGCTGGAACCGCGGCGCGGATGTCACCGTGACGGCCGTCACCCGTGAACTCGCCGAGAAGATCCATCAGCAGGCGACGGACGGCGCGCAGGACGAGCCGGAGCCCCAGCCCGAGAATGTGACGATGGGCTTCTGGTACGTGTCGCCCCGGCGCGGCCCGCACCGCACCACCCGGCAGATCGCCGCCGGTACCTGGGACGAGGTCAGGCCCAACTACACCGCGCCGGTGGCCGACGCGATGGACCGGCTGATGAAGGTGACCCCGGACGACATCGCGGGCCGGCTGCTCCTGCTGCACGGCCCGCCCGGCACCGGGAAGACCTCGGCGCTGCGTACGCTGGCCCGCTCCTGGCGCGACTGGTGCCAGGTCGACTGCGTACTGGACCCGGAGCGGCTCTTCAACGACGTCGGCTATCTGATGGACATCGCGATCGGCGAGGACGACGGCTCGGCCAAGGGCCGCTGGCGGCTGCTGCTCCTGGAGGACTGCGACGAGCTGATCCGGGGCGAGGCCAAGCACACGGCGGGCCAGGCGCTGTCGCGGCTGCTGAATCTCACCGACGGTCTGCTGGGGCAGGGCAGGAACGTTCTGGTGGGGGTGACGACCAATGAGGATCTGGAGCGGCTGCATCCGGCGGTGGTCCGGCCCGGCCGCTGTCTGGCCCGGATCGAGGTCGGTTCGCTGACCCGGTCGGAGGCGCTGTCCTGGCTCAGCAGGGAGGACGGCGACTGGGAGGCGTCGGTCGGCCGGGAGGGCGCGACGCTGGCCGAGCTGTACGCGCTGCGCCGGGGCAGCGGTCCGGCCTCGGTCCCGGCCCAGCAGGCGGGCTCGGACGCGGGGCTCTACCTCTGACGCCCCGAAGGCACCGGCGCTCCGACAGCGACCGACGCCCGGACAGTCTCCGACCGGCGCCGGGCTCTGCCGCCGGTCCCGGGACGGACGGCGCCGGGGGCGGGTCAGTCCGCGTAGACGGCGCGCACCGCCTCCTCGGCGGCGGCCAGCGCGGCGGCGCGGTCGAGCCCGAGGCGCCGCGCGCGCTCCGCGTACGCCAGCGCGGCGCTCGCGCTCTCGCGCTCGGCGGCGTCACCGGCGGCGGCGACGAAGGTGCCGTTCCTGCCCCGTGTCTCGATCACCCCGTCGGACTCCAGCGCGCGATAGGCCTTGGCGACGGTGTTGGCGGCCAGCCCCAGTTCCTCGGCGAGCCCCCGTACGGTCGGGAGCCGGTATCCCACGGGCAGCGCGCCGGAGCGCGCCCGCGCCGAGATCTGGGTACGGAGCTGCTCGTACGGAGCGGTCGCGGCGGCCGGGTCGATCACGATCTTCAAGGTCACGGACCGATTCTCCCCCACCGGAAACGGGCCGTGGAGAGCGGACTTCACGGATGCCCCCCGGCGGCCCGCGCACCGGCCCGGACATCCGTGGCGGGCAGCACGACCGCCCGGTCGGCGCCGTCCGGCACATGGCCGACCGGATCGCCGTCCTCGTGCCAGTGGATGACGAAGCGTTCACCCGCGCGGTAGGCCTCCAGACCGGCCCGGCAGTAGGCGACGATGTCGTCCGGCAGGGCGGACAGGGGGTGCCAGGAGAGACCGGAGCACTTGTCCGGCTCGCGGTTGTACGGCACACGGCCGGGCCGTCCGCCTTCCGGAGTCTGCCCGGCCGGCGTATCCGCCCTCGTGTCCGCCCCCGTTTCCGCCTCCGTTTCCGCGTCTGCTTCCGCCCCGGTCTCCGTCTCCACCTCCGCCTCGAAGAACCAGCCGATCCTGGCTCCGCCACCCGGTCCGCGGTGCTGCATGACCAGCGCGACCCGCAGCTCGTCGGGGGCCAGCTCGACGCCGATCTCCTCGTACGCCTCACGGATCATGGCCGTACGGACGTCCTCGCCGTCCTCCACATGCCCCGAGGGGCCGTTCAGCAGGCCGTCCCCGTATCCCGTGCCGGAGCGGCGGGCGAGCAGCACCTCGTCCCCCCTGCGCAGGATCAGATGGACATCGACCACCTCGGTGTGGCGGCGGATCCCGGACGGCCGGGCGATCAGCGCGTACCTCTCGTCGTCGACGGGGCGGCCCCAGAGCGCGGAGTCGGCCGAGAGCCGCTCATGGTGGACGCGCTCGGTGAGCGGGGCCAGGGCGGCGATGAGCCGGGACGCCGGCAGACCCGTGCCGGACCAGACGCCCTCGACCAGCACCAGCCGACCGTCCGGTCTCAGCAGCGAGGCCCAGTGCCGCAGCGTCTGCTCGGGATCCGGCAGCGTCCACAGCACATGCCGGGCGAGCACCACATCGAAGCTCCGCGGCGCCACCGGCGGCCGGTCCGCGTCCCCGACGAGCACCTCGGCGTCCGTGCCCGCCAGCTTCTCCCGGGCCAGCGCGGCCATGCGCGGTGAGAGATCGACGGCCGTCACCCGGTGCCCCCGCTCGGCGGCGAGCAGGGCCAGACTGCCCGTACCGCACCCGAGATCCAGCACCCGGGAGGGCTCGGGCGGCAGCCAGTGCGCCATCCGGCGGGCCCAGGCCGCGCGGACGGCAGGGTCCCGCAGTCCGTGATCGGGCTCCTGGTCGAAGGAGTCGGCGCGGGAATCCCAGTCGGTCGTGGTCATACCGCGATGGTGCCAGCCGCCACTGACAACGGCGGACGGGGGCGGAACGGGCGAGGGCGGCGCGGACGGCGGAACGGGCGAGCCGGATGCCTCGCCCCCATGGGGGAAGGGCGGGACATCCGGCTCGGGTCGGGCGGATACGAGGCCCTGGCGGATACGCGGGTCAGACCGACGCGGTGGGGCGACGGCGGGCGGCGATCAGTTTCCTCACCCCCGGCCAGACCAGCAGCAGCACGATCACCGCGTACACCGTCACCGAGAAGGGTGTGTTGACCAGACCGCTCACGCTGCCGCCGCTGATCTGGAGGGCGCGCCGCAACTGCTGTTCCGCGGCCGGGCCGAGGATGACACCGATCACGGCGGGCAGCACCGGCAGCCCGTACCGCCGCATCCCGAACCCGATCAGACCGATGATCAGCAGGATCACCAGGTCCAGCGCCTCGCCGCCGACCGCGTACGCGCCGACGGCCGCGAAGAAGAGGATTCCCGCGTAGAGATACGGCCTCGGGACGCGCAGCAGCTTCGCCCAGACCGGCGCGAGCGGCAGATTGAGCGCGAGCAGCAGCACCATGCCGACGAAGAGCGAGGCGATCAGACCCCAGACCAGGTCGGGTTCGCGTTCGAAGAGCAGCGGTCCCGGCTGGATGCCGTACTGCTGGAAGGCGGCCAGCATCACGGCGGCGACGGCCGTCGTGGGCAGTCCGAGGGTCAGCATCGAGACCAGCGTCCCGGCCGCCGAGGCGGAGGCCGCGGACTCGGGTCCCGCGACGCCCTCGATGGCGCCCTTGCCGAACTCGTCCTTGTGCTTGGAGAGCCGCTTCTCGGTGACATACGAGAGGAAGGTCGGGATCTCCGCGCCGCCGGCCGGGATCGCGCCGAACGGGAAGCCGATGACCGGGCCGCGCAGCCAGGGCAGCCAGGTGCGCCGGATGTCGTTCCGGCCGAGCCAGGGGCGGCCGACCGGGATCGCCTCACCGGTGGAGCGGCGCAGATGGGCGGCGACCCAGAGGGCCTCGCCGATCGCGAAGAGACCGACCGCGACGATCACCACATCGATGCCGTCGGCGAGTTGGAGCGTGCCGAAGGTCAGCCGCTGCTGACCGGTCATCTGGTCGAGGCCGACCAGACCGAGGGTGAGACCGATGAGCAGCGAGGCGAGACCGCGGATACGGGACGAGCCGAGCACAGAGGTGACGGCGATGAACGCCAGCACCATGATCGCGAAGTAGTCGGGGGCGCCGATGTCCACGGCGAGCGACGCCACGGTCGGGGCGAGGACCACCAGCAGGATCGTGCCGATCATGCCGCCGGCGAAATGCCCGCCCGCGGCGGCAGCCAGCGCCTGGGCGCCGCGGCCCGCCTTGGCCATCGGATTGCCCTCGATCGCGGCCACGACCGCCGCGCTCTCGCCCGGGGTGTTGAGCAGGATCGAGGTGGTGGAGCCGCCGAACATCGCGCCGTAGTAGATACCGGCGAACATGATGAACGCGCCGGTCGGTTCGAGTCCGTAGGTCACCGGGAGCAGCAGGGCGACCGCCATCGCGGGCCCGATACCGGGCAGTACGCCGATCGCCGTGCCGAGCAGCACACCGATCGCGGCCCAGAGCAGATTCATCGGCGTCAGCGCCGTGCCGAAGCCGTCCAGGAGGGAGTTGAGGGAGTCCATCGGTTACAGCACCCCCATCAGCGGGCCACCGGGAAGGGGGACACCGAGCAGGTTGTCGAAGACGAAGTAGGTGACGAGCGAGAGGCCCGCGGCGATCAGCGGGTCACGGTCGTAGTGGCGGCTGCCGAGCGCGTACGCCGAGCCCCAGAAGAGCAGGGCGCCGGAGACGGGGAAGCCGAGCGGTCCGATGAGCACGGCGTTCACGAGGAAGACCCCGGCGAGGAGCAGTACGGTCCGCCAGTCGGCGGGCTCGCTCAGATCGATGTCCTCGCCGCCCTCCGCCTCGCCCCGGCCGCCGCGCAGGATGTCGAGGGTGAGCAGTACGGCGACGGCGAGCAGGCCGATGCCGACGACGACCGGGACGGTCCTGGGGCCGACCGGGCCGCGCTGGGTGATGTCGACGTCCATGGTGAGCGCGTCGGTGAGGACGAGTACGCCGAGGACGAGCAGCAGCAGGCTGACACCGAGCTCGGAGTGCTCGCGCAGCCACGTTCCGCGCGAAGGGGCCGGTGTCTGCGGGGCTTTCGATGTCCCCGGGGTGCCCGCCGCACCGGCGGTTCCGGGTGCACCGGCGGTTCCGAGTGCACCGGCGGTTCCGGGTGTACCGGCGCTTTCGGGTGTACCGGACGTACCTGTCTCGGCGTTCACAGTCCCAGCTCCTTCAGGACGGAGTCCACACGCCTGTCCTCCTCGGCGAGGAACTCGCCGAACTCGTCGCCGGGGAGATAGGCGTCGTCCCAGCCGTTCTTCTCCAGGGAGTCCCGCCACTGGGGCGATCCGTGCAGCGATTCGAAGAAGGCGAGCAGCTTGTCGCGCTCGGCGTCGGAGAGGCCGGGCGGCGCCACGATGCCGCGCCAGTTGGTGAAGTCGGTGTCGAGACCGGACTCACGGAGGGTGGGGGCGTCGAGGCCGGGGATCCGCTCGGGCCCGGTGACCGCGAGGAGCCGCAGCTCACCGGCCTTGATCTGGTCGAGGTACTCGCCGAGGCCGGAGACCCCGAAGGCGACCTTGTTGCCGAGGATCGACGCGAGGAGTTCGCCGCCGCCGTCGAACGGGACGTAGTTGACGGTCTTCGGCGCGATCCCGGCGGCCTTCGCCATCAGCATGGGGGCGAGATGGTCGGGTCCGCCGGGCGAGGAGCCGCCGCCGACGGGCACCTTGGCGGGGTCGGCCCGCCAGGCTTCGAGCAGATCACCGATGGTCCGGTACGGGGAGTCCTTGCCGACGACGACGATGTCGGACTCCTCGGTGATCCGGGCGATCGGGGTGGTGTCGGCGAGCGTCTTGGGCGTCTTGTTGGTGTGGACGGCACCGACCACACCGAGCCCCATCGACATGGCGAGCTTGCCGTTGCCGTGCTCACCGACGAGCCGGGTGAGACCGACGGTGCCGCCGGCGCCCGGCAGGTTGAACACCTCGATGTTGTGGGTGAGTTCCCCGTCCTCGGCGTTCTTCGCCATGGTGCGGGCCGTGATGTCGTAACCGCCGCCGGGGGTGTTGGGGACCATGAACCGCAGGCCGGGAATCTGCGTGCCGGTGTCCGCGCCAGTGCCCGACGAGAGCAACGGCGGCCCCACCAGCACCAGTAGCGCCGACCCGAGCAGGGCCAGAGGGGTGCGCAATTGCACGTCTGCCGCCTTTCGGAAAGCTTGTGAAGTGGGCCACATGTTGCCTGTGCGTTAACAAGCTGTCTCGCTTCCGGAATCAACGGACGTTGTGGTCATTGAGGTCGCGGCTTAGCGTGTCGGCGTGACGAAAGTGCTGGTGGTGGACGACGACTTCATGGTCGCGAAACTGCACAGCCGCTATGTGTCCGCGCTGGACGGTTTCACGGTCGTCGGAGTCGCGCACAGCGGTGCCGAGGCGCTGCGCGCGGCCGAGCGGCTGAGGCCCGATCTTGTCCTGCTCGATATCTATCTGCCCGATATGGACGGTATCGCCGTACTGCGCGCGCTACGGGCGGCCGAGGAGCGGGACAGAAGCCGTCTCAGCGTCGACGCGCTGTTCATCACGGCGGCGCGGGACGCGGGGGTGATCCGCGCGGCGCTGCGCGCGGGTGCGCTCCACTATCTGATCAAGCCCTTCAACCAGGGCGCGCTCCAGGAGCAGTTGCGCCACATCGCCTCGCTGCGCACCCGTCTGGCGGGCCTGGGCGAGGCCCGCCAGGAGGACGTCGACCATATCTTCGGCACCCGCCCGCCCGGCAGCCGCTCCCTGCCCAAGGGCCTGGCGGCCCACACGGCCGACCTGGTGGAAGGCATCCTGCGCGAACACAAGGACGGCCTCTCGGCGACGGAGTGCGCGGACGCGGGGGCGCTGTCCCGGGTGAGCGCCCGGCGCTATCTGGAGTACTTCGCGGAGACGGGCCGGGCGGAGATCTCCCTCCGCTACGGCGGCACGGGCCGCCCGGAGCGCCGCTACCGCTGGACGGGCTGAGCCGTTCCCGTACCGGCCGCCGGTCTGGTGCCGGTGACCACCGTGGCGTACAGCTCCTCCGAGCGGGCCACGCGGGGGATCAGTCCGCTCTCCGCGAAGACCGCCACCGCCAGGGGGGCCTGGCGTTCGCTCGTCTCGACCAGCAGGGAGCCGCCCGGGGCCAGCCAGCCGGGCGCCGCCGCCGTCACCCGGCGCAGGACGTCGAGGCCGTCCGCGCCCCCGTCGAGGGCGACCCGCGCCTCATGTATCCGGGCCTCCGGGGGCAGCAGTCCGACCTCCTCGGTCGGTACGTACGGCACATTGGCGAGCAGTACGTCCACCCGGCCCCGCAGCGCGCCCGGCAGCGGGGCGTAGAGATCGCCCTCGTACACCCGGCCGCCGACGGCGGTGACATTGCGCCGGGCGCACCGCACCGCGGCGGGGTCGATGTCGGTGGCGTACAGCTCGGCCCGCTCCAGGGCCGCGACCAGCGCCGCGCCCAGGGCGCCGGAGCCGCAGCACAGATCGACCACGACGGCGCGCGGCGGGGCGAGGGCGGCGGCTTCCAGGACAAGGAACTCGGTACGGCGGCGCGGCACGAACACCCCGGGGTCCACGGCGATCCGCAGACCGCTGAACTCCGCCCAGCCGAGCACATGCTCAAGGGGCAGACCGGCGACCCGGCGGTCCACCATCGCGGTGAGTTCGGCCGTGGTTCCCGCGGTGGAGACGAGCAGACGCGCCTCGTCCTCGGCGAAGACACACCCCGCGGCCCGGAGCCTGCCGACGACGGTGGCGACGACGTCGGACGGAGCGGAAGAGGAAGAGGAAGAGGAAGAAGGGGAAGCTGACATGGGGAGCCTTTCGGAATGCCGATGGGCACTCCTGGCGGTCACCTATGTCCGATGGACCGCACGGCCGTGGGAGGGGAGCACCCGACCTGATACAGCGGTGATGGGTCTCGCCTCCTTCGGCAGGTCCGTTGACTGACGACAACGGCCCACCCTACCCGAGTCCGTACCGGCCCGGCCTGGCCCGACCGGGCGGCCGGCGACAAGCGGCGGGGCGCGAGCGGGCGGGGCGCGAGCGAGCGGCTTCCCCTGAGCGGCCCTGGCTAGGATCAGGGAGAGAAGTGGCGGAAGCGGGGGGAGCCACGCGTGAACGCGGGAATGTGGGACACGTTAAAACGGATCGGGCTGTTCCTGCTGTCCGGCGCACTGGCGGGCGGGGTGTTCGTCCTGTCGATAGTCGCCGATGACGCGAGCGGCGCCGCCAAATGGCGGTGGACCGCCGTGGGCACGCTCGTGGCCTTCTCCGTCGTGGCGGTGGCGGCGTACGAGAACCGTCGCGCCGAGATGGCCCGGCAGAAGACACACCGGCTGGCAGTGAAGGCCACCACGGATCTGGCCCTCGCCTACAACCTCGTCCTGGTCCCGACCACCGAGCGGCTCCGCGATCTGGTGGCCTCGTACGCGGCGGGCCACCCCATACCCGCCGGAGCCGGCCCCTCTCCGGCGGAGGACCAGTACCGCACGATGATCCTCCGGTCGGTACTGGAAAGCGCCGTGGTCCTCACGGCGGATCCCACCGCGTCCGGTCTGCCGAGGGCCCGCAGCGCCTACTACGAGAGGGACCCCACGACGGGCGACTTCAATCTGAAGGACCGGGACGGCAGGATGCCGCCTCCGCGCGTCAAGATCCCGGCCGTCGACATGGGCGGTGCCCATATGAATCTGCTTCTGACCAGCGGCACTTCGTTCCGGGCCGACGGTACGCCCGGGAAGGTGAGCCATCTCAACCCCGGCGGCGTCGAGTACAAGGCCGTCATCGCCGTGCCGGTCCGTGCCAACGGCCGGATGTTCGGTGTGCTGACCGTGGACGCCCCCGAGTACGAGGACTTCGTCCCCGCGCATGTCGACCTGATGACCACGCTGGGCAATGTACTCGCGGCCTCGCTCGCCCTGGGCGGGCCGTGATGAGCGCGCCTCCGCCCCCTCGACCGCGGCGCGTCCGCTGGCCCCTGCTCCGGCGCCGGCGCCGGCCGGAACCGGACCCCGAGCCCCGCTACGACCCGCGGCGGATCGAATCCTTCATGGCCGCCCAGGAGCTGCGGGCCCGTCTGCGGGACGAGGCCTCGCGGATCCTGGACGACCGGCTCGATCTCGCCAGGGAGGCCGCGCCCTGGAACGTGGCGACGTTCGGCACACTGACCGTGGCCTCCGTCGCCACCGCGGCCGTCCTGGCGCTGACCGGACTCACCTGGTGGATCGCCGCGCCTCTGGCCCTGGCCGCCGTGTGTCTCCGGTTCGTCGTGACCGCCGTGCGCGAACTGCGGGGCACGAGGCCCCGACGCGTATACCGCCCGGAGGAGTGACGGAGTCCGGCCGCGCCCCGGACCGTAACTCCGGCCGGGCCCCGGACCGTAACTCGGGCCGCGCACCGCGGGGGCCGGTCGCGCACCGCGGTGTGCCGGGAGCCGGTGGTCTTCCTGAGCCCACTCTTAGTCTCACCTTAAGTGCGGCATAAGGATCACCCTCACCTCGTCCGAGCAGCCGATTCCGGGGTGCTCAGGGGCTAGCTTGCTGATCGCCGGGGCGGCGTTCGACGGGGAGGTCGTCTGTCGCTCCGGCGCGTTCCCCAGCGCCGTTCCCAAGGAGAACCCGCATATGACCGCTCGCCGTACGGCCGCCGGAATCGTCGTCCTCGGTCTCGTCCCGCTCGCGCTGACCGGGCTCACCGCCGCTCCGGCCGTCGCTCATGGGTCGCTGACGGATCCGGTCAGCCGGGTCGCCGCCTGTTATGCCGAGGGGCCCGAGAGCCCGCGGTCGGCGGCGTGCCGGGCGGCGGTCGCGGCCAGTGGCACGCAGGCGTTCTACGACTGGAACGAGGTCAATATCGCGAACGCCGCCGGGAACCACCAGCGGCTGATCCCGGACGGAAAGCTGTGCAGCGCGGGCCGGGACAAGTACAAGGGGCTCGATCTGGCGCGCGGCGACTGGCCGTCCTCCGCGATGACGGCGGGCAACAGGACCTTCCGCTACAAGGCCACCGCGCCCCACAAGGGCTCCTTCGAGCTGTATCTCACCAAGGACGGCTACGACCCGGCCAAGCCGCTGAAGTGGTCGGATCTGGAGGCGAAGCCCTTCCTCAAGGTCACCGACCCGAAGCTGGAGAACGGCGAGTACGTCTTCAACGGGATCGTTCCCAACAAGTCCGGCCGCCATCTCATCTACTCGATCTGGCAGCGTTCGGACAGCCCCGAGGCCTTCTACACCTGCTCCGACGTGGTCTTCGGCAAGGACAACGGCGGTGCGGGCGGCGGGACTCCGGCAGCGCCCGCGCCGACGGCCTCCGCGCCCACCGACGAGGAGATCGCGGACGGCGCGGACAAGTCCACCGTCGAACACAACGGTCACGGTGACAACGGCACACACACCGACACCGACACCGCCAACACCGACACCGCCAACACTGACACCGACACCGCCGCCGCCGCCGACACCAGCACCACCGACGCCGAGGCCGACGGCAGCGACAGCGGCACCGCCGACGACAACGATGCCGAGGGCTACGGCGACACCAACTCCCCCGAGACGAAGGCCGTCGGCGCCGCCGCCGAGCAGCCCGCCGCCGGACAGCAGAACCTCGCCGAGACCGGCGGCTCCGGCGCCACCCCGTATCTCGCCATCGGTGGCACGGCGGTCCTCGCCATCGGCGCCTCCCTGCTGTTCGCCACGGCCAGGCGCAGGGCCGTACCGTCCGCACGGCACGGCCGCTGACATTTCCGCCGGCCGGCATCCCCGCCCGTCGGCGTCCTCCGCCGCCGGCATCCTCCCCGCCGGCGTCCCCGACGCGTCAGCCGATCACCGAGGCACAGGTGGTCGGCGTCGCTCGTGCCGGGTCAAGGGCGTTGGCCACCTCGTGGAAGGCGATCCTGTCGATCAGCCCGATCGCCACATGCTCGGAGAAGTCCACCGGGCACAGGTCCTGGAGCAGCACATTGCGCACATCGGGGCCGCTCAGGAACTGTGACCGGTAGGGGGTGACCACCTCGTCGTACCGGGTGGCGATCACGGTGTAGCGCACCCCGGGCACGGTGTCGCCGCCCGCGTTGAGCTTGGTGAGGAAGGCGGATCCGGCCACCTGGTCGGCGAGCGCGGGGGTCTTCTCGTTCAGCAGATGCTCCACACCGGGGAAGTACCGGAGCAGCCCGGTCAGTCCGAGCAGGGTGGTGCCGTGGTTGTCGGGGGCGATACCGACCAGGGCGTTCACCTTCGCCGCCCCGCCGAGGAACTTCAGATAGTGGCGCGGCATCATGCCGCCCTGGGAGTGGCCGACGATATCGGCCTTCGCGGCGCCGGTGGCCGCGAGCACCTTGTCGACATAGGCGGCGAGCTGTCCGGCCGAGGCGTCGATGGGGCCGAGGCCGTAGAACAGCGGTACGCCGGGGAGTTGACCGTAGTCGAGGGAGAAGACGCAGTAGCCCCGGTTCACCAGGTACGGGGCGAGGCCGAGCCAGTTGTCGATGGCGTTCGCGAAGGTGCCGTGGACGAGGACGACCGGGCGGGGATGGGCCCCGGAGGGCTTGCAGGAGTAGTCGTTCCAGCCGCTGCTCGACGCGGAGACAGCGGTGGAGGCCGAGGTGACAGCGGTGGAAGTCGCGGCGGTGGGGGTCGAGGGCGCGGCGGTGGGGGGCGCGGCGACGGCGGGGGTGGCCAGGAACGTGGCGGCCAGCAACAGCGCGGTCAGTGGCCCGAGCGCGCGTTTCCAGGGCAGCATCGTGCGATCTCCTTGCGGCTCAAGGGAAATGGCGATGTCTGTCAGCCCTGTGGCCCGGACCACAAAGATGGTGGGACTGAGCCAAGTTACGCACGGGTAAGGCGGGGAAGGGAAGTTACGCGTCGGTAAAAATCCCGGGCACCATGACCACGAGCACGGGCCCGGCTTCACACCAGGCTGCACACCAAGCCTCACGCAGGCTTCGCACCAGGCCTCACGCAGGCCTCATGCCGGCTTCGCTCGGGCTTCACCCGGTTTCAGCGGCGGGCCCGGTGAGGTTCCGTCAGCAAGGCGGCGGGATGTACGGCCTCCGGTCCGAAGCGGCGGCGGGCCCGGTCCGCGGCGGCTTCGGCCGCGCGGGCGCGGTCGTCACCGGGATCCAGGGAGAGCTGGCGGTGAGCGGCGCCGGCCGGTGACAGGCCGTCGGCCCGGATCACGAAGGCGCGGACCCTCGCTCGCTGCAACCCGAGGGCGGTCAGCAGACCCAGGGCCGCCGTGGCGAGGGCGGGCGAGTGGTTGGTGGGTTCCGGCAACGGACAGGTGCGCGTGGTGGAGCCGCGGTCCGCGTACCGCACCGTCAGGGTGAGCCGACGGGCGGCCTGGCCTTCACCGCGCAGGCGTTGACCGATCTGGTCGGCGAGTCCCAGGACGGCCCGGTGGTGCCGGACCGGATCGAGGCAGTCCCGGTCGAGCACGAGATCGGCGGCCAGATGGGCCGCCGGTTCCAGCGGTGCGACCGGACGGGGATCGTGGCCGCGGGCGCGCTCGGCGAGCGATCTGGCCGGGCCGGCGCCGAGCAGGCGTTGCAGGGTCGCCGCGGGTGTGTCGGCGACCTGGCCGATGGTGTGCAGACCGTACTTACCGAGCACGGCCGCTGTCGTACGGCCGATCCCGGGCAGTGCGACGGCCGGCCGGGGGCGCAGCCAGTCGGCGGTCTGTCCGGCGGGGACCCATGTGGTGTGTCCCGGCGCGGACTCGCCGGCCGCCATGGCGGCCACCATGCGGTTGCCCGCGAGCCCCGCGCTGCTCTCGATGCCGTACAGGCCCATCAGCCGCAACTGCGCCCGCTGGACCAGGTCGTAGGGAGACAGGCCGAAGTATCTGAGCGCGGAGGTCAGGTCGAGCTGGACGGCGTCGGGCGGCACCGCCTGGACATGGGGGGTGAGACCGGTCAGGAGGTCGATCGCGTCCGCGTACCGTCCTTCGTCCGGTACGGCGTGCAGATACAGATGGGCGACATGCCGTCGGCGCGTGGTCATCCCGCGCTCCCGGGGCTGCGGTGGCCGAACTTCTTCAGGTCGGCGGAGCGGGTGCCGGCCGGCTGGAGGTCGGCGTACGGATGCAGCCGCGCGCCCGTCGTACCGTTGGCCAAGGTGCGCCCCGGCTGCGCGGGGGTCGGTTGCGGACGGTCGGCCCCGAGCAGGGCGAGAGCGGCTTCCGGACCGTGATCACGGCGGGCGGCGGCGATCCGGTCCAGATCCCAGGCCATGGTGCCGACGACCGTACGCCGGGTGCCGCGCACCTGTACGGTGCCGCGGACCAGCAGCAGCCCGCTGTGGAAGACGGTGTACGCGCAGGCGGGGTGGGAGTCCTCGAAGAACGCCAGGTCGACCAGGCCGGAGCCGTCCTCCAGGGTGACGAAGATGACGCGCTTGCCCGACGCGATCGGCGGTGTCTGGGTGGCCGAGCGCACCCCAGCGACCAGCACCTGCCGCCCCTCCCCCAGCCCCGCGAGGTGCGCCGCGTCGGTCGCGCCGATCTCGCGCAGCAGCCGGTGGTGGTAGTCCATGAGGTGCCGGGAGACATCGATCCCGAGGGTGTGCAGCTCCGCGCCGAGCACCTCCCGCCCGGTCATCTCCGGCAGCCCCGCCGGCTCCTCCGCGCCGATCGCCTCGGCGGTGAGCGGCAGTTGCCCCTCGCCGGCGTTCCGGGTACGGGACTGCCGGTGCAGCTCGTCGATCCGGAGCAGCAGATCCCGTCGGCTCGACCGCCCGTCGTGCAGCTCCCGCAGCGCCCCGATCCCGGCGAGCCGCTCGGCGGTCGGCCGGCTGGGTCTGGCCCGCTGCCAGAAGTCCGGCAGCGATCCGTACGGCTGCCCGGCGGCGATCCGCGCGCACTCCTCCTCGCTGATGCCGTGCACCGCCGACAGCGCGAGCCGTACCCCCCATCGCTCCCCGTCGGTCCGCTCCACGGTGTGCTCCGTCGTGGAGTGGTTGACGTCGACGGGCAGGAGCGGGACACCTCGACGGCGGGCGTCGGCGACGATGACGCGCTTGGGCCACATCCCGGGGTCGTGCTCAAGCAGGCCGGCCAACAGGAAGGCCGGGTGGTGCGCCTTGAGCCAGGCGCTCTGCAAGGCCGGTACGGCGAAGGCGACCGCGTGCGCCCGGCAGAAGCCGTAGGCGCCGAAGGCCTCGACCGTCTTCCAGACCCGCTCGCGTACCGCCGCGCCGTAGCCGCGCGCGCGTGCCTCCCGGTGGAACCAGTCCTCGATCCCGGGCAGCCGGTCCTTGTCACCGAGCGCCCGCCGGGCGATCTCGGCCAGCGCGTGGTCGCAGCCGGTCAGTACCGACAGCGTCTCGATGACCTGCTCGTGCCAGATGGTCACGCCGTAGGTGTCGGCGAGCACCGGTTCGAGGTCGGGGTGGGCGTAGTCCGGGGTACCGCCATGACGTGCGGCGATGTACCGCTCAGGCATTCCCCCGGCGACCGGGCCGGGACGGAAGAGACTGATGTCGGCGATGACGTCCTGCGGGTCGCGGGGCCGCAGCCGCGACAGAAGATCCTGCTGGCCGGGCGATTCGAGCTGGAACAGCCCTATGGTCCGGCTCTCCTGGATGATCTTGAAGGCGAAGACATCGTCGAGCGGCACCTGCCGCGGGTCGTCCAGATCGATACGGTCGCCGGTCACCCGCTCGATCTCCTTGACGGCGTGGGCCATCGCGGACTGCATCCGTACGCCCAGGACGTCCAGTTTGATGTTGCCCAGGGCCTCGACCTCCTCCTTGGCGGCCATCGCCATCGGGTAGTCGCCCTGGGGCGTGGGCTGCACCGGCAGCCGGTCCAGGAGCGTCGCGTCGCTGATGATCACTCCGCAGGGATGCATGGCCATGCCGTGGACGAGCGAGTCGAGGCCCTCGGCGAGCTCCCACAGCGGCCCGTACCGATCCGCCTCGGCCGCCAGTGACCGCAGCTCGGGAAGTTCGGCGAGCGCACCGGTGATGTCCGATGCCCGCAGATGCGGGAAGCTCTTGGCGATCCGGTCGATGTCCGCCGGTGCGATCCCCAGCGCGAGACCGGTGTCGCGCAGGGCCCGGCGGGCCCGGTAGGTCTCGGGCATGGCGATGACCGCCACCCGCTCGGCACCGAACCGGGCGAGGATCGCGTCGTAGCACTCCAGTCTCCTGGCGGACTCCACATCGATGTCGATGTCCGGAAGCTGCCTCCGTCGCACGCTCAGAAAGCGTTCGAACAGCAAGCGGTGGTCGAGGGGGTTGGCCGTGGCGATGCCCAGCGCGTGGCAGACCATCGACCCCGCGCCCGAACCGCGGGCCGCGACCCGGATGCCCATCTCCCGGATGTCGCTCACGACCTGGCCGACCGCGAGGAAGTACGGGTCGTAGTTCAGCCGGGAGATCACGGCGAGCTCTTCGTCCAGCCGGGCGAGTGCGGCGGGGTCGCGGTCCAGGCCCCGCCGGACCAGGCCGGCCTCGCACCGCCGGCGCAGCAGCCGTGCCGAGCCGTCCGCGCCGGGCCCGGCGCCGAGCACCACCGGTTCCGGGAAGTGCGGCGTGCCCAGGCCGAGGTCCGCCGCGGGATCGACGGCGCACGCGGCCGCCGTGGCGGCGGTGTCCGCCAGCAGCCGGTCCGCCCGCCGGGCATCCGCTCCGGCGCATTCCGCGATCTGCCGCGCGATGCCGGCCATCGCCTCCTCGTCCTTGAGCCAGCGCTCCCCGCTGTCCAGAGCGCGCCGGTCGACGGGCCGCAGCAGCCGCGCGGCGTCCAGGACGTCGGCGAGCCGGTGCTGGTCGGGGTCGGCGTAGCGGACGGCGTTGGAGAGCACGGCGGTGGTACGGGTACGGTCGGCCAGCGCCAGGGTCCTGGCGGCCAGCCGCAGCGACCCCGGCCCGGTGCCGGACCGCCCGTGTCCGACGGCCTCCAGCCGGACCCCGCTCCCGAAGATCTCCCGCCATGGCGCCAGCAGCCTCACCGCGATCTCCTCCCGGCCCGCCGCCAGCGCCCGCACCGGCTCGGAGAGCGGTCCGAGCAGCACGATCAGACCGGCGCCGCCGTACTCGCGCAGCGCCTGCCAGGGCACCACCACGGGTGCCGCGCCGGACGCGGTACCGGCGTGCGCGGCCGAGGTGATGCGGCACAGCCGTGCCCATCCGGCCCGGTCCCGCGCGAGCAGCGTGAACCGCAGAGGCGGCTCGACGACATGGGCGCCGCCGCGCGCCGGGGTGCGGCGCCGCCGCGCCGGGGGAGGCGGCACAAGGGCCTCCACCGCCAGATCGACCCCGAAGACGGGCCGGACCCCGGTCTCCGCGCAGGCCCGTGCGAACCGCACGGCACCCGTGACGGTGTCCCGGTCGGTGAGCGCGAGCGCCGGCATGCCCCGCTCGGCCGCCCGTCGAACGAGTTGTTCGGGATGGGCGGCGCCGTAGCGGGCGGAGTAACCGGACGCGACGTGCAGATGGGCGTAGCCCGCCATGCCGCACCTCCATCACTCCACCCTATTTCAGCCATTTGCCCTATACATCCCTAGCACAATAGTTCGATTACTCTAACCCCGTCGTCCCCGGTCAACGACCCGGCCGCACGCGTGACCGCCCCGTAGGACCGCCACCGCGCCACTCGGACGGACGGCCGGAAACAGCCGCCTCCGCCACTCCCGCGCCCGGACAGTGGAGTTGGGACGACCGCTCCCCCGAGGGGGCCGCATCCGCCCGGCGCGAGACATTCGTCACCCCTGGACATACACCCCGGACGCACATATAAGCCCCGAACGGGTCTCCGCGCGCACAGCGGAAGGACGGGTCTCCGCGCACAGCGAAAAGGGCCCGGACCACTCGTGGTGGTCCGGGCCCTTCCGGTGGGCGCGCGGGGTGTCAGCCGATCTGCGCGCCGAATACGGCGAGCGCCTCCGTCACCGGCTGGAAGAACGTCACGCCGCCCGAGGAGCAGTCGCCGCTGCCGCCCGAGGTCAGTCCGAGCGCGGTGCCGCCCGCGAAGAGCGAGCCGCCGCTGTCGCCCGGCTCCGCGCAGACCGAGGTCTGGATCAGACCGTTGACGATGTCACCGCCGCCGTAGTTCACCGTGGCGTCGAGCCCGGTGACCTGTCCCTCGTGCACCTGTGTGGTGGAACCGCTGCGGGTCACCTGCTGGCCGACCGTCGCGTCGCCCGCCTGGCTGATCGGCCGGCTGGAGCCGTCGTAGAGATTGACCTCGCTCGGGTGCGCGACCTCGGCGGTGTACCTGACCAGGCCGTAGTCGTTGTCCGGGAAGCTGGACCCCTCGTTCGTCCCGATCACGGTGCCCTGCGCGTCGGACCAGGTCTGGATGGCCTCCGTGCAGTGTCCGGCCGTCAGGAAGTACGGCGCGCCGTCCTTGACCACGTTGAAGCCGAGCGAGCAGCGCCCGCCGCCGCCCGTGATGGCGTCGCCGCCGGCGACGAAGGGCTTGAACTCCCCCGCCGTCCTGCTGAGTCCGGCCGTGCCGCCGAGCCCTTCCACCACACCGCTGAGCTTGTCCCACGCCTCGCCCGTGACCGTACGGTCGGCCGTGACGACCACCTTGTTGGTCACCGGGTCGACCGCCCAGGACGTACCGGGGAAGGCCGCCCGGTCCGCGAGGGTCTGCCGGGCGCTCTTCAGTTCGGCCAGGGAGTTCTGGACCAGTCTGGCCCTGCCGCCGGCCTGGCGTACGGTCTCGGCCGCCCGCTCGTCGACGACATTCATCACCAGGGCCCCGGACCCGGCGTCGTAGTAGGAACCGGCGGCGGCGCCGCCCAGGTCCTCGCCGAGAGCGGAGGCGAGATTTCCGGCCGCCGTGGCCGTCAGTGTCTTGACGCTGAACCGCGGTGTCTCCTCACTGGCGTTCGCAGTCCGGAAGGTGAATCCCGCGACGGCCAGCGCGATCACGGCACCGCCCGCCATCGTGGCCCGTTTCCTCGATATGCGCCGATGATTCAAGGTCGACCTCCTGTGGGGGGCCGCGCCAGATCATGTGGGGTGACCTGGCACAGAGGATGAGGCGCCCACTATTCCGAGACCGACCGACCGCACACAAGGCCGACTTCAGGACGGGCGCACCACAAGTCGCCCGGGTGGCGGGCCTGTCGGACGGCCGAGGTCGGAGAGTGTCCGTTCCGTTCGCGAACACTCGGTGCGACTGCCGTGTCATCGGTGGGTGAGGACTAGTCCTGTCCTGAATCCGCCCTCACAGGAGCGCGGATCGGCCTTATGCAATCGGCTCCGGCCCGGGACAATCAACATGAACCGGGCTCCTGTACAGCTCTTGTACGGAGGGCACAGCTCTGTGCCGAGGTCATGGCCGAGGCGCATATGACAAAGGGGGCAGGAGTTGCGACGTCGGCTGCGCGCGGCGGACGGACGGCATCTGATGGTGGAGCGTCTGGGGGATCCGCGCGGCAGACCGGTCTTCCTGCTGCACGGCACACCGGGCAGCAGGCTGGGGCCCGCACCACGCGGCATGGTGCTGTATCAGCGGGGGATGCAGCTCATCGCCTACGACCGCCCGGGATACGGGGGTTCCGACCGGCTGGAGGGGCGCAGTGTCGCCGATGTGGCCCAGGACGTGGCGACGATCGCCGACGCCCTCGGGCTCGAACGGTTCGCCGTCGTGGGCCGCTCCGGGGGCGCTCCGCACGCCCTGGCCTGCGCCGCGCTGATGCCCGACCGGGTGACCCGTACCGCGGCGCTGGTCACACTCGCGCCGCGGGACGCGGCCGGGCTCGACTGGTTCGAGGGTATGGCCGCCTCCAACGTCCTGGAGTACACCACCGCGTCCAGGAACCCGGACGGCGTGGCCGCGCGGCTCATCCCGCGCGCGGACGCGATCAGGAAGGACCCGGCGCGGCTGCTGGACGATCTGCGCAGAGAGCTGACGGACTCCGACCGCATGGTGGTCTCCGACGCCGGGGTCAGAACGATGCTGCTGCGCAACTACCAGGAAGGGCTGCGGGGTTCGGCGTACGGCTGGATCGACGACGCCCTCGCCTTCTGCGGCCCCTGGGGTTTCGATCCCGCCGGGATCAAGGGACCGGTGCTGCTGTGGCACGGCGAGAAGGACGTCTTCTCACCGGTCGGCCACTCCCGCTGGCTCGCGGAGCGCATCCCGGGCGCGACGGTCGTACTGGAACCGGCCGCCGCGCACTTCGACGCCCTGCACGCCCTCCCCCGGATCCTCACCTGGCTGCTCCAGGACTGAACCCGGGGGCCGATCGTCCGGCCGCGGCCGGGCGGCCGGCCCCCGGCCGGGGTCACACCGCCAGCGGCTCCAGATCCCGGTACACCCTCCGGTCGTCCCGCGCGAACCGGGTCAGCGCGTGCTCCTCGCCCAGCAGCCGCACCAGTTCCTCGACCGTCTCCGCGCGCAGCAGCGCCGCCTCGTCCTTGCGCCCCAGCGCCCCCAGCGTCACACACATGTTGGAGGCGACGGCGAGCGTCTCGGGATGGTGCGAGCCCAGTGCCACCCGCAGCCCCGCGACGGCCCCGCGCTCGGTGACCAGCGCCTCGTCCAGCTCGCCCAGATCCGCCTTGGCGTTGGCGAGACCGACCGTGCAGAACAGCGTGTGCGGATGGTCGTCCCCCAACACCTCCCGCATGGTCCGCAGCGCGCCCTGGAAAAGCTGCTCCGCCAGTTCGGGAGCGCCGCAACCCCACTGGTAGACACCAAGGTTGTTGATCGCGGCGAGGGTGTACGGATGCCGCTCGCCCGGCACCCGGAGGTACTGGTCGACGACCTCCTGCGCCAGATCCCGGGCCGCCACCGGCTCCCCGGCGGCGAAGTGGTCGGCGGCCAGATTGAGATCGCAGGCGAGCGAGTCCGGGTTGGGCTCGCCACCGTACTTGGCGCGGTAGCGGTTGCGGGTGGCCGTGGTCAGCCGGCGCGCGTCCTCCAGCCGGCCGGCCCTGCGCAGCGACACGGCGAGGCTCTTGGCCGCGGCCAGGGTGCCGGGAAAGGCCCGCCCGAGCTGCTCCTTGTAGAGGGCGTACGTCCGGGTGAGCAGCGCGACCGAGTCCTCGTACCGGCCGATCTCCCGCAGATCGCGCGCCAGGCTGGTGGCGGAGGAGAGGGTGTACGGATGGTCCGGGCCGAGCACCTCGGTCCGCCGGTCGAAGACGTCCTGGTCCATCTCGCGCGCCTGCGCGTACCGCCCCACCATCCGCAGATTCAGCGCCCGGTTGTTGGCGGCGGCGAGCGTCCTCGGATGGGACTCGTGGAAGATCCCGCTGAACCCCTCGTGCGCCTCCTTCGCCAGAGCCAGCGCCTTCGCGTACTCACCGAGGGTGCCGAGGTCCATGGCCAGTCCGCTGGTGGTCATATACGTATGCGGATGGGTCGGCCCCAGCACCCTGCGCTGCCGGGTGAGGGTCTCCTCGTCCAGTTCGCGCGCCTCCACATAACGGCCCTGCGAGCGGAAGATGTTGGAGAGGTGGAAGCGCAGATACAGATACTGCGGATCGTCGCTGCCGAGCGTCTCGCGCCAGGTCGCGCGCAGTTCGTCGGCGAGCGCGAAGGCGGCCAGCAGATCGCCGCGCTTCCACAGATAGCGCACCCGGTCGATCATCAGCCGCCGGGTCTCGGGCCGCCGGCACAGACTCGCCTCGGAGGTGGCCAGATGGGGCCAGATCGTGGCGAACCGCTCCCAGGTGGCGGGGTTGTCGATCGGCTCGTCGCCGTCGGGCCTGGCGCCCGCGAGGATCCGGTGCACGGCGTCCCTGGCGTCCCGCTGCTCCTCCTCGCTCAGCTGCGCCCTGATGATCGCCTGGACCAGCCGGTGCACCTGGATGCTGTTGCCGACCTGGTCCACCTTGGCCAGCGCGAACCGGCCGATCTCCCGGATGACCCGGCCGAGGACCAGCGTCTCCTGGAGCGAGACGTCGTACGGCTTGAGCGCCTCGATCATCTCCTTGCTGTAGAGGAGGTTCGCGGAGATCGGTTCCGGGGCGAAGAAGGCACAGAGCTGGAGCAGCCGTACCGCCGCGGGTGAGCGGTCCTTGAGCCGCTCGATGGAGATGTTCCAGGTCGCGGCGACCGGTTCCGGATATCCCACGGGCTGGTTGAGCGCCAGCACGCTGGGGGCCTGCTGCGCGAGCTGGTCCAGATACTCGGCGACGGGTGTCGCGGTCTCCGCGATCCAGGCCGCGGCCTGCTCGACGGCGAGCGGCAGATCACCGACCGCGGTGGCCACCTTGTCGGCGTCCTCGGTGGAGAGTCCGGGCGCGCGGCGCTGGAGGTGTTCGATGGACTCCTCGCGCAGGAAGACATCGACGGGCAGCGCGTCGCCGTACTGCGACCAGCTCTGGTTGCGTGAGGTGACCAGGACGTGCCCGGGGCCGCCCGGCGGGAAGAACCGCTGGATCTGCTCGGGGTCGTCGGCGTTGTCGAAGACCAGCAGCCAGCGCGAGGAGGGCACCCCGCGCCGCAGCAGATCGACGGCCTCCCGCGAGGCGGCCGCCATGTCCTCGCCGCCCTGCGCCCCGAGCCGTACGGCCAGTTCGGCCAGTCCGGCCACCACATCGGCGGTCTGCTCGGACGAGATCCACCAGACCAGGTCGTAGTCGGCCATGAAGCGGTGCACATACTCCAGCGCCACCTGGGTCTTGCCGATCCCGCCGAGCCCGTAGAGGGTCTGCGGCTGCGGCAGCACCACGGCCATTCCGCCGCCGAGCTGGTCGCGCATCCGCTCCAGGACGAGGGAGCGCCCGGTGAATCCGGCGTTGCGGGCCGGCGCGTTCCAGATCTTGGGCACGGTGCCGGGGAAGCGGGGGCCGGGCGAGACCGCGTCGGTGAGCTGTACGGGCCGCTCCAGCGCGCGCAGCAGCGCCGTGGTGGCGTGCACCTCGTCCAGCCGGAAGAGGTCCACCGGGTTGCGGTCGATGTACGGGGTGGTGAGCCGGACGTCGCCGACCCGCAGCGGTACGATCCGGCGCCGGGCCCCGCCCGGGTCCTCGGACGCCGCGCGTGCCCATACCTCCACGGCCCGCGAGGACTTGAGATAGGCGCTGGAGAGCAGGACGACCGTACGGCTGGCGTTGTCGGCGGCCGGGTTCCCGAGGGCGGCCGGGCCCGCCGAGACATCGCGGGGGACGACCCGGAAGCCGGCCCGGGTGAGCACGGATTCGATCCAGTCGGCCCACATCCGGTTCTCCGCCACATAGCTGAGGAAGAGATCGGCGGGCAGGGTGGGCCTGCGCCGGGTGAAGGCGTCCCTGATCCGCAGTCTGGTCTCCTCGCCGACCGCGGGCATCGAGGTGATGGCACCCTCGGTGACATAGGTGGTCAGCCGCTCGAACGCGGAGAGCAGGGAGTTGCTGAGACCGGCCTCGTCACCGAAGGTCGCGAGGGTCTCCTCGTACGCGTAGTAGGGGCGGTACGGAATCTCCACCGCGCCCCAGTAGGCGGTGAGTTCCTCCCCGGTGAGCCCGCCGGGGAAGCGGTCGAACTTCAGCCGGGCCAGCGCGCGCCCCGCGTCCGCCTTCTCCTTCTCGCCCTCGTCGATCCGCATCGGTACGGGGAAGATCCGGATACCGCGGCCGCCGTAGCGCTCGTCGATCTGGCGGGCCACCGCGGCGGCTCCGTCGATGGACTGGTCGCTGAGCGTGAAGCAGTCGACCAGCACATCGGGCAGATGGACGGTGCAGATGTCGGCGATGTCGCTCAGACCGGTCCTGCTGTCGATCAGGACATAGTCGTAGTGGGCCTTCATGTCGTCGCGCAGGGCGTCGAAGAAGTGGCCGCCGCCGAGCCGGTCGTAGAAGTTGTCCCAGTCGAAGGTGGAGACGGTCGCGGAGTACTCGCGGTTCTGCTTGCCCGCGGAGACGAAGTCGAGTGTGCCGCCGGCCGGGAACTCCCAGCCGAGATGCTCCGGGGTCAGGGAGACGGCGTGCGGCTGGATACGCGCGTAGTCGCGGTGCCAGTCGTCGGGGCGCTCCACCGGGCTGGTGGCCGCCCAGGCGTACTCGGTGATCAGATCGATGACGCCGGTGGTGGCGCCCAGGGTGGAGGGGTCGAGGAAGGGGTGGAAGAACCGGTGCAGACCGGGTGCCTCCAGGTCCCAGTCGACGGCCAGGACCCGCTGCCCGTTGGCGGCGAGGATCCAGGCCGTGTTGGCCAGGGCCATGGTGCGGCCCGTGCCTCCCTTGTACGAGTAGAAGGTGACGATGCGTCCGTCACGACGTTCTGTCATCCGTGTCCTCCGCATCGGGCGCCAGGTCGTGCGTCTCGGGGATGTAGTGCGTCGTCGCGTACTCGGCGGCCATCGGGCCGCGCAGCCGCGGCCGTTCGGTGTGGCTGCCGCCCGCGGGCGGATAGACCGCCGCGTGTCTCAGATACTGCTGGGCCGCCGACTCGACCACCTGCGGCAGTATCTGGCCGAACGCCTCCATGCTGGGGACGCCCTTGGCGGCGGCCCGGCAGGCGGCCCGGCCCTGGCCCATCTTTCTCGGCATGGTCTGCTCCAACCGCTCGGCCAGTTCGGCCTCCTCGGCCCTGCTCTGCCGGTCGTCGCGGTTCCACGGGACGACGACGCTCACCCAGGGCCGGTGCTCGGCGTCGAACGCGGCGAGCCGCTCGCGCTGTTCCTCGTCGCGCAGGGCCCACCGGTCGACCAGCAGGATCTCCGGCCGGGTGGGCGACTGCTTGCCCTCCTGCGGTACGGACACCTCGTCGAAGGAGAGGATGTCCGCCTGGTAGTTGAGGGACCGCACCAGATCCCGGGTGACATAGGCCAGCGGCCGTACCGAGTCCGGGTGGTACGGATTCCAGTCCTGGGCCATTCCGCCGTAGTAGTGCGAGGCCCGGCCCGCCGGGAGGTCGTGGCGGGTGGGCGCGGCCACGGTGACCTGCATCGGGCGCGGTCCGCCGCTCGTGCCGAAGGCGCTGGGAGCGTTGCGGTAGTCGACCGGCCGCCCCGGGCCGACGGCGGCGGTGTCGGCGACACTGACAATGCGTTTGGCGAGTTCGTAGACGGCCCGTTCGTACTCCTCGGCGAATATCCGGAGTTTGATCAGACCGTAGAGCCCGTCGGTGACATAGCGGTCCCCGAAGTCCCGGTGATTGAACTGCAACCGCTCGGCGGGGCCCGGCAGTTGCCGGGGCGGCACCGGCACCCAGAGGGCCGGCACGATCGCCTCCGCGACGCGATTGCTCTTGGCCTGTTCATAGATGACCCGCTGGGCGAAGGCGAACCACTCCTTGCCGCACATCTCGCTGGCGAAGTAGCGCGGTGAGAAGAGCGGTACGAACACCCGGCAGGTCGCCAGCACTTCGGCCAGCCGTTCCGACCAGCCTTCGCCGGAGCGCATCTCCCGGTCGATGAAACCGGCCTGCGCCCCGGCCGGCAGATCCGTCATGGCCATCACATGGGCGCTCAGATCGCGGAAGAGCCGCTCCACCCACATGTCCGGATCCGGACCCCCCGCACCGTCCCTCGGCGTGTGCGCGTAACTGAGAAAGAAGTACGGCCGATGGTCAGCCGCCCGCTGGTGCGATGACGCTTGCACACGACCCCCGTCCTGTGTGAGCACTCACCCCCATGAAATCCCTGAAAGTCACGGGGATGAGCGAACCAATCATTCCGGAACCGAGCCCCTTCCTCCCCGTACCGTTCGGTCAATCAAGGCCGCTTTTCAGTCATCCACGACTCCGCGTGGGCGACGGCGTCCTTGATCGAGAACGACCTCGCGGTTGTCCCGCCGAGCTGTCCCTTCCGTTCCAGATCCCAGGGGAATGACGCCCCGATCGCCTCGAAATCACTGTCGTCGAGGTTCACGTCCTCATATTCCACCCACCGCGCGCTGTTGTCCGGCCCTTTCACCACACAGTGATAGGAGCGCAGAGGAGCGCCGATACGGTATTCGGCGAGATGGAATGCCGAACAGGCGGCGAAACCCACATTCACCATCAGCACACGCGCGTCCGCCGCGACGAGGGCGCCGAGCGGTGAGTCCTCCCCGAGATGGCTCTGGAGCGGATGGCCGGCCAGCAGTTCCGCCGCCCGCCGCCCGATCGCGGCGAAGGAGGTCTGCGGATGCGTGCTCCTGACGGCCCCGGGAGCGGTACGCACGGACTCCGCCAGCCGCCCCATCGCGGCGCAGGGCGTGGTCAGCGGGTCGAAGGCCGGCATCGTGGCCCGGAAGGCCGCCGCCTGCCTGCGGGTCAGCCCCTGGATCCGGGCGAAGTGGGCATGCGAGGTGTCGGAGTTCTCCTCGGTGAAGGCCGGCACGACCAGGGTGCCGTCGGGGCCCAGCGCCGTCAGCAGGGCCGTACGGAGGGTGTCGGCGTCCAGCCCGGTGTCGTGCAGGGACGCGTGGACGAGCAGGGTCGTACCGTCCGTGACTCCCAGCGCGGCCAGTTCCCCGGCCAGTTCCCCGGCCAGTTCGTCAGCCGGTTCCCCGGCCTGCGCGTCGGTCGTTGTCGTCTCAGCCACGGTCGGCCTCTTCCCGGAGTGTGGTCAGCAGGCTCTTCCCGCTGACGGTGAGTTCGGCCGCGTCCTCCAGCGTGTCCAGCGCGCGGCGTGCCTGGTCCCGGTACCGGGGGTCGTACGCGGCGAGCCCCACCCGTTCGTACGCGCCCGCCAGCAGCGCCGACAGCGGGACCGGCTCCTCCTGCCAGGGGGCCGGCCTGTGCCACTCGCCGTCCAGCGCGTAGAGATCCGTGACCTCGGTCAGCGCCCGCAGCCTGGCCCCGCGCGCGGCGCGCAGCAGCACGGGCGCCAGTTCCCCGGCGCCGCCGTGTACGGGGACCCCCAGCGCGCCGTAGCCGCAGCCGTTGCCATAGCCATGACCGGCGGCCGAGGGCCCGGCGGAGAGCGGCGAGCGCCCGGCGGAGAGCAGCGGGGTCAGTGTGGAGAGCGTCGCCCCGGCCTCGGCGGCCTGCTCCGGCACCCGCTCCCCGAGCAGCCCCCAGGCCGCCGCCAGCCGGTCGCTCCAGTCGGCCGCCTCGTCGGGGCCGAGCCCCGGATGGACCGGGACGCCGAAGCGGTCGCGGTACGGGTCGAGATCGTCGAGCGCGAGATCGGGCGCCCCGTCCCGGTCGAGCCGGCGCACCGGACGCCAGTACGGGGTGGCCTCGTCCAGGCGTACGACAAGCGGTTCCGCCGTGCCGGTCCGCACCACGAAGCCCCGCTCCGCCGCGCGCACCTCGGCCTCTCCGCGCTCGCCGGGACCGGCCGGCCGCAGAGTGCCCAGGGTGGGCAGATGGAGCCCGCCGCCGCCGTGCCCGTAGCCGATCCGTACGGGCAGGTCCAGGCCGCCCCGGACGACCGCGGCGGCCACATACGCCGGGAACCGGAGCGCGGTGGCGAGCGCGCCGGGCCGCTCCGCGCGCAGGGCGGCCACGGAATCGATCAGCCAGGCGCGGGTGTAGGGATGGGCGAGCACCTCGTCGAGGCCGTCGGAGTACCGCTCGACCGTGGCCGCCAGCTCCCAGGCCTCCTGCCAGATGTCACCGCCCCGGCCGTCGAGCTCGGCGTGCAGTCCGGCCAGCAGCGAGCGGGTCAGCTCCTGCTGGGTGTCGAGCAGTTCACCGGTGTCGGCGACGGCGGGCGGGACGAGCGAGGCGGCCGTACGGGACTCGATCCCGCGGATCAGCGCCTCCAGATCGGCGCAGTAGACCGAGGTGTTGCCGAAGCCTCCCGGGTCCCCCGCGCCGGTGTCCGCGGCGGCCGGTCCCGAGCGGTAGCGGTGCGTGTAGAGACCGCCGCCGCAGGAGCGTACGACCGGGCATCGCCGACAGGTCTCGCTGACGCCCGCGAGCCCGAGCTGCCGGGTCCGTACCCCGGGGTGCGCGGCGACCTCGTCGAAGGAGTGCGCGAAGACGTCGGAGCCGGTGGCCGCGGCGCCGTCGTAGGCGCTCTTGAGGGAGTCGACCTGCTCCAGTGTGCCGTCGGTCTCCACGACCACCAGATCGGTGGGGGCGAGTCCCAGCGACTCGGTGAGGCTGGGACCGCCGCTCAGGGTGGAGAGCACCGACTCGAAGAGCCGTACGGGCATCGGCCGGCCCCCGGCGTCCCAGCGGTCGAAGACGGTGAGCAGCCAGTCGGCATAGGCGGTGGGCGAACCGTCAGGGCGCGGCGGCGGTTCGTCCCAGGTGGCGTGCGGCAGCAGGAAGTCGATCCGCGGCGGGTCGAGCGCGGCCAGCGCGTCGTACACCGCGACCGGGTCGTTGGCCACGTCGATGGTGCACAGCAGCCCGAGATCGAGCGGGCGGTAGCGTTCCTGCCGCAGCAGGCCGACGGCCCGCAGGACCTGCGGATGGCTGCTGCGGCCGTCCGCGAAGCGGCGGTGGCGGTCGTTGGCCGCCTTGTCGCCGTCCAGGGAGATACCCACCCGGACGCCGAACTCCAGGAAGAGATCGAGATAGCGGGGGCTGAGCTGGAGCCCGTTGGTGTGGATCCGCAGATCGAGTCCGGCCACTCCGTCGAGGGCCCTGGTCAGTTCCTCGCAGACGCGGCGCAGCCGCTCCGGCCCCGCCAGCAGAGGCTCCCCTCCGTGCAGGATCACTGACACGGAGGGCAGGGCATGGGCCTTGGCATGCTCTGCCAGTCGCAGAGCCGTCCATGAGATCGCCTCGTCAGAGATCGCCTTGGGGCGGGTGCGCCAGCTCTGGTCGGCGTGTTCGTAGATATAGCAGTGGTCACACGCAAGATCACACCTGCTGTGGACCTTCAACACGATCTCGCGAAATGGGACCAGGGGTCCTGTCATTACGCCAGTCTAGAGGGCGGAATTGAAGCTCGAAACGCGCGCGGTGCGGTCGGTGGGCATGGGCAGTACACGTCCGAGCTTCTTGGCGACACCGGCGTCGCGTACGTCGATCTCCGCGAGGGGAGTCCTGTTCTTCTTCGCAGTGGCGAAGGTGACAGAGGTCTGATAGGTCACGACGGCCGTCCTTGGTGATGTTGTCCGAAGAGGAGACACCGCACCGTTGCAGTGTCAGCGGCTCGACTTTACTCTCATGAACTCGTGCGGCAACTCGGCACTCACGGCCGAGACGAAAGCGTTGCGAGGAATTCACGAGGCGGATCGGAACACACCGTTCCGTCTATCGGGTGACAACAAAACAGCAGACGGGGGCGCGCATGGCCGAGTTACGCGGACCACTGCACAGCATGGTCTTCCGAAACGCTGATCTGCCGGTTCTCTTCCATCACGCGGACGCCATCGCCATCGCGCGCCAGCGCCAGGCCGTCCAGGCGACCCGCCTCCAGCTCCTGCTGCTCGTCCTGGGCGCGGCGCTGGCGGTACTCCCCTGGGGCGGGAAGCTGGGGGGCTCGTTCCAACTCATCGGCGCACTCAGCGCGTTGGCGTACGCCGGAGTGCTTCTGCTCACCTTCCGCTCCGCCGGCACACGAGCAAAGTCGCATTGGCAACTCAACCGTTCCGCGGCCGAGTTCATCAAGTCGCTGTCGTGGCGGTACGCCGTGCACGGAGCGCCCTTCGACTCCGGTGCCACCGACGCGGCGGGACTGTTCACCACCCGGATGGAGGCGGGGCTCAACGAGCTGAAGAAGGTCGGCTGGGAGGATCCGCGTGACAGCTCGGGCGGTGCCCGGAGTGTCACGGGAGTGGTGGGACCGGTCGGGGATCTGGTCACGGGGCCCATGCGGCTGCTGCGCGAGAAGCCGTTCAGTGTGCGCAAGGAGACCTATGTCAGGGACCGGCTGATCGAACAGCGCAACTGGTACCACCGCAGAAGGGTGATCTCACGCCGTGCCACCACGCTCTGGTCGGTCACCATCGCCCTGCTGACCCTGCTGGCACTCGTCCTGGCCACGCTGCGGACCTTCTCGGTCACCGAATCACCGTCCGTACTGGGGCTGTTGTCGGCGTCGGCCGCCGCCTGTCTGGCGTGGAGCGAGGTACGGCGCCATCAGCCCCTCATCTCCGCGCACTCGCTGGTCGAGGAGGATCTGGCGGCGATGCACACGGCGATGGAGACGATGGTGACCGAGGAGCAGTGGGCGAACGCGGTGTACGAGACAGAGCGCATCGTCTCGCCGCAGCACACCGACTGGCTGGTACGGCACCGGAGTTGAGCCGGGGCGGCGGCGCACGGCCGGTGATGTCCGTTGTGACCGGCCGCTGTCCACGGCGACTGTCCACCGCCGCCGTACCCGGCCGTTGTGACCGGCCGCCCTGACCGCCGCTGTCCGAGCCTGCCCAAGCCATGTGCGGCTGTGCGCGGCTTCCTCAGGCGCGCTCGACGCCCTCGCACCAGATCACCGTCACGGGCTTTCCGCGCTCGCGGGCATAGCGCACGATGTCTCCCGTACCGCCCAGACCGCGGGCCGGGAGGCCGTCCCAGACCGCCAGCAGACGGTCGCAGTGGTCCGCGATATAGGTGCCCGCCGCGTAGTAGGCCTCGTCGGTGGAGTGCGGAAAGGCCATCCGCACCTCCAGCGTGGCCCGGTCCTTGAGCCGCCGGTAGCCGGCGAGTTCCGCCGGGTCCTCGAAGCCGTCCTCGTAGTCACCGCTGGGGATGACGGCGGTGAGCCGGGCGCCGCGGTCCAGGGCGAGGACCGCGAAGAGCTGGTCCGCGCCCGCGGCCAGACTCGACAGTGCCTCCAACGAGCCCTGGTGGCCGTGGAGTACGGACTGGATGGCGGCCCTGATGTGCGCGTAGGCCTCGGCCGGGATGTTTCTGTGACCGGTCACTCCGATACGTTTCACTGCTCCACAGCCCCCGTCCACCCTGTGGCCGACCACCCCGACAGTGTCTCAGAACCGCGCAAGACCGAACCCCCGCCCGGTGGACCGGACAGGGGTTCGACGGTGGTGACCGACGGCGTGCGGGGGGCGTGCGGGGCGTCAGTAGACGCTGACGCCGTAAGCGCTGAGCGCCGGAATGACCGGCTGGAAGTACGAGGTGCCGGAGCCGCCCGCGCAGCTTCCGCTGCCGCCCGAGAGGATCCCGATGGCGAGGGTGCCCGAGTAGAGCGCGCCCCCGCTGTCGCCCGGCTGGGTGCAGATATTGGTACGGATCAGTCCGTTGACGACCTGGCCACCGCCGTAGTTGACCGTGTTGTTGAGACTGACCACCACGCCGGAGCGGACACCGGAGACGGCGCCCCGGAAGGTGACGGGCATCCCGACCGTGGCGCTGGCCGCGCCGGTGATGTCGGCGGTGCCGACGGTACCGGGCACGGGGACCGCGGGATTGGTGTACCGCACGAGGCCGAAGTCACGGCTGGGGAAGGTGGTTCCGGCCGTGGCGCCGACGACCGTGGATCCCGAGGGGTCCGCGTACCAGGTCGAGGCGCCGCTGGTGCAGTGTCCCGCCGTCAGGAAGTAGAACGCGCCGCCTCCGGTGACATTGAACCCGACCGAGCAGCGCGCGCCCCCGGCGTAGACGGCGTCACCGCCGGAGAGCTGGGGGGAGAGCCGCCCGGCCGTACGCTCGAAGCGCAGCGCGCCCGCGCGGGGACCGGCGGCCCGCTCGATCGCGGCGATCCCCGCCGCGGAGACGGTGCTGTCCGCGGTGACGACGACCGTGCCGGCGCCGCGGTCGGCGCGCCAGGCGGTGCCCGCCACCCCGGCGCCCTGGACCGCGTCCCCGAGGGCGGCGAGCCCGCTCCCGGCGGACACGCCCGCGGTCCCCGCTGCGGTAGCGCCCGTGACGGCGTTGGCGGCGGGGACCGCGAGTGCCACGGCGGCGGCGAGTCCCGTGGCGACGGCGAGCAACCTGGTACGTCTGGTGGTGCCGGCGCGGCGGATGGTGCGCTTGATCCTCACTTGGCGTTCCTCCCGGGGGGAATCGAGGGCCCTCCGTGGGGTACGGGCCCGTGAGGCGCGGCCGGGGGCGGCCATCCGTCCGGGACGGAACGGGCGCCCCCCGCCGGCGCTGCTCGGGAGTATCGAGTGACCCGGCTCCCGGCACAAGGGCGGCTTTTGGCCGCGCCCCGGCAGCCGCCCCCGGCGCCTCGCCCGGTCAGCCGGCGAGGGTGCGTTCGCCCGCCGGGACCGCGATCGGCAGGGTGTTGCCGGGCGGCGGGAACGGGCAGATGAAGTGGTCCGCGAAGGCGCACGGCGGCAGCAGGGCGCGATTGAAGTCGACGGTCACCGTCCCGTCCGCGGCCGGAGCGGCCGGGCGCAGGAAGCGGAAACGGAAGCTGCCCTTCCCGCTGGTGGTGTCGGCGAAGACCGCCCAGAGCGAGCCGTCCGGCTCCACCGCGACCTGGAGGGTGTGTTCCGTACCGCCGACGGTGAAGGCGATCTCACCGCCCAGGCCGAGACCCCGCTCCCGGCCGTCGGCGTTCTCGACCAGGACGGTCCGGCTCTCGTCGTACGGGCGGAACCGGCCCCGCAGCTCCCACTCCGTGTCGTACGCGGTGGCCTCGATCCCCTGGAACGCGCGCCGCGCGGGGGATCCCGGATCGACGTCGCGCACCGCCCAGAGTCCCTCGCGGCGCAGCACCATGAGCCTGCGCTCCCCGGCCGCGATCCGGGACGCGTCGAACGGACCGCTGTCGGCGGCCAGCCGGATCTCCCCGGTGAGCGGCCCGCCGTCGGCGGTGAGTCCGTCCCCCTCCGCCGCGGTCAGCACCACACGGTCACCGTCGGCGTCCTCGCGCCAGAGCCCGGGAACTCCCGGCAGCCGTCCCCCGGGATGATCGGCGAGCCAGTGGGTGCCGACGAGCGAGAGCGGTCCGTACACCGCCGCGACCGTGGCGGTCCGGTGCTCGTGCCAGCTCCGCCACTGTCCGGTGGCGTCGTCCGTCCCCCTGTCCGCGTCCTCGCCCGCGCCCGTACTCACGGTCGTGTTCGTCTCCGTCGTCATAGCGTTCAGCCTTTCTGTGCCGGATCGGGAAGTCCCAGATGAGAACGCAGGGTTTCGCCCTCGTACTCCGTGCGGAAGGCCCCGCGCTCCTGGAGGAGCGGTACGACCCGTTCCACGAAGTCGTCGAGACCGCCGGGCGTGAGATGCGGAATGAGGATGAACCCGTCCGCCGCGTCCCTCTGGACGAAGGTGTCGAGCGCCCCGGCGACGGTCTCCGGGGTCCCGATGAAGGACTGCCGCGCGGTGGTCTCGATGACGGTCTGACGGATGGACAGGCCCTTGGCCTCCGACAGCGCACGCCACTTGGCCGCGACGGCGAGCGGGTCCGCGACCCTGACCCGGCCCTGGACGAGTCCCGAGTCCGGGTCCGGGTCGGTCCGGGGCAGCGGGCCGTCCGGGTCGTACGCCGAGAGGTCCCGTCCCCAGACCCGCTCCAGCGCGAGGATCGCGTTCTGCGGGGAGATCTGCTGTCCGCGGATCTCGGCGGCCCGCTCCTGCGCCTCCGCGTCGCTGTCCCCGAGGACGAAGGTGACCCCGGGCATGATCTTGAGATCGCCCGGCCTCCTGCCGTACCTCGCCAGCCTGGCCTTGATGTCGGTGTGGAAGGCGCGGCCCTCCTCCAGCGTGCCGTGGCGGCTGAAGACCACATCGGCGGCGGAGGCGGCGAACTCACGGCCCTCGTCCGAGTCGCCCGCCTGGATCACCACGGGATGGCCCTGCGGGGAGCGCGGGACGGTGAACTCCCCCTCGATCCCGAACTGCGGTCCCGAGTGGGCGAAGGGCCGGGACGTGCCGTACGGGGAGCCGGGCGCGGCGGGTGTCCAGGAGTCCCACAGCTCACGGGCGGTCGCGACGAACTCGGCGGCCCTGGTGTAACGGTCGGCGCGGTCGAGATAGCCGCCGCGCCGGAAGTTCTCCCCGGTGAAGGCGTCGGACGAGGTCACCACGTTCCAGGCGGCCCGTCCCGCGCTGAGATGGTCGAGGGTGGCGAGTCTGCGGGCCAGTTCGTACGGCTCGTTGAAGGTGGCGTTGACGGTGGCGGCCAGCCCGAGCCGGTCGGTGACGGCGGCCAGCGCGCTCAGCACGGTGAGGGACTCGGGACGGCCGACCACGTCCAGATCGTGGATCAGACCGTTGTGTTCGCGCAGCCGCAGCCCTTCGGCGAGGAAGAAGAAGTCGAACTTGCCGCGCTCCGCGGTACGGGCGAGCTTCTCGAAGGAGGAGAAGTCGATCTGGGACCCGGAGCGCGGGTCGGTCCAGACGGTGGTGCTGTTGACCCCCGGGAAGTGGGCGGCGAGATGGATCGGCTTGCGGTCGGCGGTCATCGGACTCCCCCGGCGGTCGTGTACTGGTTGGCCGGGCGGGCGAGGCCGAGGTGTTCGCGGAGGGTGCCGCCCGGATGGAAGGTACGGAAGCGGCTGCGGTGCTGGAGCAGCGCCACGGTGCCGTTGACCAGCCGTTCGAGATCCCGGCGCGGTTCGGCGGGCGTGAGGTGGAAGCCGTCCACGGCACCGGCGCCGTGCCATCCGGTGATGAGTTCGGCGAGGCCCCCGGGACCGCCCCGGTAGTGCGGTCGCGCCGCGCGCGCCGTGGTGCGCGGCCCGCTCGCCGGGCCCGGGTCCAACGGGCGCTCGCCGTCGCCGAGATGGACGGTGAGCGCGGCCAGCACCCGCAGGGCGTCCGGGTCACGGCCGTGGGCGGCGGCGCGCGTCCGGAGCCGTTCGCGCAGTGCCGCCGCCTCCTCGGGACGGCCGGCCCGCACCAGCACCACATCGGCGTGGCGCGCCGCGGTCTCCCCGCTGTGGCCGGCGGTCCCGTCGATCACGGTGACCGGGTGGCCCTGTGGCGGTCTCGGCACGGTGGACGGGCCGCGGACACGGAACCCGGTCCCCTCGAAGTCGGCGTAGTGCAGCTTGTCGCGGTCGATGAAGCGCCCTGTCGACATGTCACGTATCTCGGCGCCGTCCTCCCAGCTGTCCCAGAGCCGGGCGCTCACCTCGGCCACCTCACCGGCCTCGCGCCACAGGGCGGCGGCGGGGGCGGCCCGGCGGCGTCCGAAGAGCCGGGCCTGCGCCGGGGTGTCCGACACATCGACCAGCCAGCCGGCCCGGCCCCGGCTGACCCAGTCCAGGGTCGCCAGGGCCGTGGAGACATGGAACGGCTCGGTGTGGGTGGTGGTGACGGTCGGCACCAGACCGACGCGCTCGGTGGTGGGGGCGACCCGGGAGAGTACGGCGAGCGCGTCGAGGCCGGGGCGGGCGAAGGAGTCCTGGAGGGTCACGAAGTCGAGGGCGCCGTGCTCCGCGAGCTGGGCGAGTTCGACGTACCACGCGGCATCGAAGTGCGGCGGACCGCCGATCTCGGCGGCGAGATGCAGGGGTCGGGTGGCGGACATGACGGGCTCTACCTTTCGGCTTCGGACGGGCCGCTCCGGGCTCGTCCGGCGGTTGAGGACACGGCGTGCGGACCGTCCGGCGGCACGGGGCCCGGACCCTCCGGCGGCGCGGTGTGCGGCCGGCCGGTGGCGGACACGGGCCCGGCGCGGAAGGACAGTTCACCGAGGAGGGTGAGCGCGGCCCGCGCGGTCGCGTCGTTCTGCCGGAACGCCGGTCCGCCGGTCCGGGGCCGGGTGAAGGCCCCGCTGGAGCGGGCGGTGGTGTACGGGCCGAGCGCGAAGCGCCGGGGATGCGGACGCCCGTCGCGCTCCACGAGCCGTCCGTCGCCGGGGTCGACCCTGACCAGACCGGCCCCCGCGGTGACGGCGGCCCCCTCCTCGTACAGCGCGCGCAGCAGCGGACTGCGGGTGCGCTCCGGCGAGGGGTCGGGGAGCCGGGCCTCGACCAGGGCGCGTGCCTCGACGTACGCACCGGGCACCCCGGCGCTGCGGGCCCGGAAGACGCCCTGCCGCTCATCGGCCTCGACCGTCATGTCCGGGCCGAGGAAGCGGACCACACCGGCCCGCGAGAGCGCGAGCAACTGGCGCAGCCGGGGGCCGGGCGGGCCCGAGGCGAGATAGCTGAAGAAGCCGTGCCACCGGTCGTCCATGTCCCCGAGGTCGCCGAGCCGGATGAGCTGCCCGTAGACCGAGAGGAGCCCGTAGAAGACGGCCAGGTCCGCGCTGTGGGACGGATCGTGCCTGCGGACGAGATCGGCGGTGATGTACGCGCGCAGCGCGGGCTGGAGGGCGTCGTACGAGGGGAAGCGCACCCCGTCCAGCGGCCGGTCGAGGGCGGCCAGATCGAGCCGGTCGGCGGGGTCGGGTACGGCGCCGGCGACCAGGGCGTCCAGCTCCGGACTGCCGGGGTCGGCCGCCGCGTACTTCTCCTCGAAGTCGGTCCAGCCGACGCGGGTGCGCTCGGAATGGGCGCTGAAGAGCCGGTGGTAGTGGGCGAATCCGAGTTCCTTGTCGATCAGCGGCCGCAGATCGCGTTCGTAGTCCGGCGGGCCCGGTCTGCTCAGCAGTTCGTCGATCTGCGCGGGTCCCAGGAAGCGGGGCAGCGGGGCCCGTTCACCGTCCGGCCCGTAGCCGATCTTGGAGTGGTACGGGACTCCGCGCCGCGACCCGACGTAGAGGACCGGTTCCCGTCCGGAGGGGTGGTACACCAGCTCCCCGCCGCCCTCGCCGCCGGCGCTCCCTCCGCCGGCGCTCGTGTCGTCGGCACCCGCGTCGTCGGCGCTCCCCGAGTACCGTCCGCCGCGTCCCTCGGTCAGAAGCACCATCAGATCGACGAAGGCGAGTCCGAAGCCCCGGACGAGTACGGCTTCACCGGCGGGCAGTTCGGAGAGATCGCTGTCGGCGGTGAAGTCGGGCGGCAGGTGGATCAGCCGGTGGCGCCGCGCGAACGCCCGCAACTCCCGCTGGCGCGCGTCGGGTTCGCCGTCGAGATGGCCGAGGGTGAGCACGACGAGATCGGCGAGCAGCGGCTCGGCGCGGTCCTCCAGCCAGACACGCTGGCGTCCGCCGCGCGGGCCGCTGACCCGCAGCGCGTGGGTACGGTGCCGATGAAGTGTCACACTTGGTGGCAGGGCGGCCACGGTCTGTTCGTACACCCAGCTCAGATAGGCGCTCTGCACCTGTCTGCTGGGAAAGCTCTGGCCGGTCAGCGCGGTTATCGCCGCCCGGAGTCCCGGCTCGGCCCGCTCGGAGTCGGCGGGCAGCGGTATCCGGCCCTCCCGCACCTCCCGGGCCCACTCGTGCAGCGCGGGTCCCGGCCGTACAGGCCCGTCCAGGACGACCGATTCGTCGGTGTACATCGTGACGTCCTCGGCCATGGAGTTCATCCACAGCAGCGGTGACTGGTCACGGCGCCAGATCCGCCCGGCGCCCGGCGGGTACGGGTCCACGAGATGGATGTCCAGCGGCAGTCCGCCGTACAGGGACGGCGCGTTGGCGGCGAGCCGCTCCAGAAAGCCCGTGCCGCGCGGACCCGCCCCGATCACCACGAGGGAGGGAGTTACGGCCGGAGGACGGGCAGTACCCGACGACACAGGTGACACAGGCATGCGAAGGCTCCGTGGATGCGGTGATCGAACACGGGATGTGCCTTCACAGACAGCGCGGGCGGACCGAGCCCCTCAGCGGGATCCACCACGACTCCGAGGCTAAGCGGTGTGTACGGCCCGTTGTCAAGCTCGTCCGGACTGTGAGCCCGCGGTCTCCCTCGGTTGACGTGGAAACGGATGCCTGTTCCACTTGGCCCATGAATCGGCAGCAGTGGCTGGTCACACGCTCCCACATCGACTTCGGTCGAGTGTGGTCCTCTTCCTGTTGAGCTGACACCCTGCACGGCCCCGCAGTCCCGGCGCTCACGCGCCGTTCCGCGTGCCTTCACACACAGAGCGTCACGCTCGACCCCCCTCGCCCCGCGTTACACCCCGGTTCCCGTCACCCACCGTTCCCAGCCGTCACCGTTCTCCGCCGTCACCGTTCTCCGCCGGAATCGACCGTTCTCAGCAGTCACAACCGCAGCAGTCACAGCAGTTGCCGTCACAGTCGCAGTCGCGGCAGCAGCCCTCCCGCTTCTTGCGCGACCACGGACCCTCGTACTCCTTCGCGCAGCACAGCTTGCAGGTGCAGCACAGCCCGACGAAGACCGCGCAGCCGGCCCAGAAGCCGCGTCTGCCGGGCCTCGGCGGCTCCGGCACGGGGCCCGGCATCCCGCCAGGGCCACCGGGCCCGCCCGGTATGCCCGGATGTCCGCCGCCGTAGGGATTGTTCGAGCCGTAGGGCCCGTACGCTCCCGCGCCCTGGCCCGCGTACGGGTTGCCCTGCGGGGGCGGACCGCCCGGACCGCCATGGCTGTCGCGCCCCTCGTACGCGTGGTGCGAGCCGTTCCCCTCGCGTGTGGTGTGCCCTTCGCGCCGGCCGTGATCCCCGTGGCCGCAGACCGTCGTACCGAAGGCGCGGTCGACGGACACGCGCAGTTCGTGCGCGAGCAGCACATGGGCCAGCCGGTCGTCGGTGAAGTCCGCGTCCCGCAGCGCGAGCCTGATCCCGCGCACCGCGTCGTCCGCGAGCCGCCGGGCCTCCGCCTGCGAGGTACCGGTCGCGGTGAGCGGGTTCCAGGCACCCGACGCCTCGTCAGCTCCCTGGTCCTCCACGGCGTCCAGCAGATGCGCGAGCCGTCCGAAGAGCCGGCCGGCCTCGGCGAGCGGCGCGCTGTTGCCGGGTCTGCCCGCCAGTACGGCGGTGTGCGCGAAGGCGGCGGCCGTGGCGGTCTCGGTCGGTTCCGTGACGGTGAGCAGCGGGGTGCCCGGACCGGCCAGCGCCTCGATCTGCGGCTGCCGGTCGACCGCGTCGACCAGCACCGCCGTGTCGAAACCCAGCTCGGCGCCGGTCCGCGCGCCCGCCCGGTCCCAGCCGGTGGCGACCTTGCGCGCGGCGGCGGCCAGCGGCCTGCGCTTCAACAGCCCGTCCCGGTCGGCGATGTGGTCCCGTACCTTCGCCGAGGCCAGCACCAGGGAGACGGCGGCGGCCAGACGCGCGCCCTCACCGCGCGCGACCGGCGCCGTCCGCATACCGCGCAGCGGGCAGGGTCCCGCCGTCCGGCGCCGCCCGTCGGTGCGTTCGAGCTGAGCCTCCGTCAGAACCGAGACGATCAGCCCGTCGTAGTTGGTGACGATCCTGGAGAACTGACCGTGGTCCGAGCGAAGTGCCAGGCAGAGGCCGCAGAGATGGGCCATCCACTCGGTCTTGAGACCGTCGGTGAGACGGTGAGAGCACGGTCTGACGATTCCGAACATGACTGACCCCCCGAAAAGTCACCCGATGGTGCGCGGGGCATCGTACCGGGCACTCCGTTCACCCGTACGTCCCCAGCATCACCCATCTGGCCGGAAGTTCATATTTTGCACCTCGTCAGGGCCCCTACGCTGGAAGAACCTTGACGAACCGCCACATCTTCTGCACCAGTACCGTCACGAATCGCCTGCGCGCCGACTATCCCCTTGGCGCTCAATCCGCATCATGGACGACCATAGGGGCAGGGAACGACATGTGACCGCGGTGAAAGGAGGCGTCCATGGGATCGGTGCGCAAGGCGAGCGCCTGGCTGGGCCTCGTTGAGGACAACGACGAGCGTTACTACGACGACGAGTACGCCGAGAGTGCGGAGAACGGCGACACCTGGAAGACCGATCCGCGGGTGCGGGTCGTCTCCCAGACCGCCCAGGAGCGTGACCGCAGAATCGCCACCGTCTCCCCGGAGAGCTTCCGGGACGCCCGGAACATCGGCGAGCTGTTCCGCTCCGGTGTCCCGGTCATCATGAACCTCACCGCCATGGAGGCCTCCGACGCCAAGCGCGTGGTGGACTTCGCCGCCGGACTGATCTTCGGACTGCGCGGTTCGATCGACCGGGTCGCCACCCGGGTCTTCCTGCTGAGCCCGGCCGACACGGAGATCGTCACCGGCGACTCGGCCGGCCGCCCGCAGGACGGCTTCTTCAACCAGAGCTGAGCAGGGCGCTCATCGGTTCACCGAGGCGCGCGCCTCACCGGGGTCACCGGAAGGCGTCAAGACCGGTGAGCGCCTTGCCCAGGACCAGCTGATGCATCTCGACGGTGCCCTCGTAGGTGAGCACCGACTCAAGATTCGTCGCATGGCGCATCACGGGGTACTCCAGCGAGATCCCGTTGGCGCCGAGGATCGTCCGCGCGGTCCGGCAGATCTCGATCGCCTCCCGCACATTGTTGAGCTTGCCGAAGCTGATCTGCTCGGCGCGGAGCCGGCCCGCGTCCATACGCCGCCCGAGATGGTGGGCGAGCAGGATCCCCTTGTGCAGTTCGAGGGCCATGTCGGCCAGTTTGGCCTGGGTGAGCTGGAAGCCGCCGATCGGCCGTCCGAACTGCTCACGTGAGACGGCGTACCGCAGCGCCGACTCGAAGCTGGCGCGCGCGGCGCCCATCGAGCCCCAGACGATGCCGTACCGGGCGTGGCTCAGACAGCTCAGCGGGCCGCGCAGTCCGGTGGCACCCGGGAGCACGGCGTCGGCGGGGAGCCGTACGTCGTCGAGGACCAGCTCACTGGTGACCGAGGCCCGCAGCGACCACTTGTGCCCGATCTCGGGGGCCGAGAAGCCCGGGGTGTCCGCGGGGACGAGGAATCCCCTGATACCGCCGCCGTCGCCGCTCCCGCCGCCGTCACCGCCGTCGGTCCTCGCCCAGACGACGGCGACACCCGCCACCGAGCCATTGGTGATCCACATCTTGCGGCCGTTGAGCACCCAGTCGCCGCCGTCGCGCTTGGCGTACATCCGCATCCCGGCCGGGTCGGAGCCGTGGTCGGGCTCGGTGAGCCCGAAGCAGCCGATGATCTCGCCCGCCGCCATCCCGGGCAGCCACCGCCGCCTCTGCTCCTCGGAGCCGTAGCGGTGGATCGCGTACATGGCGAGCGAGCCCTGGACGGAGACGAGCGAGCGGATCCCGGAGTCGGCGGCCTCCAGTTCCAGACAGGCGAGCCCGTACTGGACGGCGGTGGCGCCCGCGCAGCCGTAGCCCGTCAGGGACATACCGAGCGCGCCGAGCCCGCCCAGCTCCCTGGCCAGCTCCCGGATCGGCAGCTCGCCGCGCTCGTACCACTCGGCGATCCCCGGCAGCACCCGGTCCGCGGCCCAGGCGCGCACGGTGTCGCGGATCGCCAGATCCTCCGGGCCGAGCAGATCGTCGATACCGAGGGGGTCGCCGGGGTCGAAGGGCGGGAGCTTCGCGGCGGACGGTGCGGACACGGAAGGACCTCCGGCGGCTCATGGAACGCGGACCGGCACAAACTAGCAGCGCTAGCATGCCACCGCCCTCGCCGGACCCGGCCAGGACCCGGCACCGACCGGCCCCGTCCCCGGCGAACCGGCCCGGCCCGTCCCCCGGCGAGGGGACGCTAACCGCGTCCGCGGCCCGCCGGGAGAGGAGCCCCGGTGGCGGCGCGGGGATCCGCACGCGGATCGGCACGCGGATCGGTCCGCGGGTCGGCACGCGGGTCCGTCCGTGGGTCCGAGGAGGCGTGGGGCTCCGGTGTGCCGCTCGGGCGGGACCCACGCTGCTCCGGTGGCTTACGGAGCTGCGGCGCCCGCGTCCTCGGCTGTCCCGGCTGCTGCCGGCGGGGCTCCGGAACCCCCTCGGCGGCGGGCGCCGGGCACTCCATGGTCCTCGGCAGCCGCAGCGCGGCCAGCGCGCCGAGCAGCAGCAGTCCCGCGCTGACCAGCAGCGTGACATGCAGCCCGTGCACGAACGACTGGCGGGCGGCGGTCCGCAGGGTGGCCCCGGCGGGCCCGCCGAGCCGGGCCGCCACCTGATACGCCTCACCGAGCGAGTCGGCCGCGGCCGAGCCCGCGCCCGCGGGAACGCCCCTGACCGAGGAGACCGCGGGCGCGTACGCCGCGTTCATCACACTGCCGAGCAGCGCGATCCCCATGCCCGCGCCGAGCTGGTACGACGTCTCCCCTATGGCTGCCGCCCCGCCCGCCTGATCGGCGGGAGCCTCGCTCAGCATCGACTCGTACGCGCCGAAGAGCGTGGTCTGGAGTCCGAAGCCCAGCAGGACGAAGCCCGCGGTGAGCAGACCCGGCCGGTCGTGCTGGCCCATCAGGACCAGCAGCAGCACGGCGACCGCGGTGAGGACGAAGCCCCAGGACACCATCCGGCGCGGCCCGAGCCGGCGCAGGGTGGCCGATCCCGTGATGCCCGCGGCCATGGCGGCGAAGGTGAGCGGCAGCAGCCGCAGTCCGGTCTCCAGCGGGCTGAGCCCCAGCACGAGCTGGAGGTACTGGACCGCGATCAGCTCCAGACCGACCAGGGCCAGCATGGCGAGGACGATGCAGCCGACGGAGGTGGAGAACGTGGGCCTGGCGAACATCCGCATGTCGATCAGCGGATGCTCGCGGCGGCGCTGTCTGCGGACGAAGAGGATCAGCAGGGCCGCGCCCGCACAGAGCGGGCCGAGCGTCGCGAGGCCCAGCGACCCTTCTCCGGCGCCGAGGCGCTTCACCCCGAACACCACCCCGAGCACCCCGGCCGCGGCCATCAGCGCGCCCAGTACGTCCCAGGGACCGTCACCGCAGCCCTTCGACTCGGGCAGCAGCACCCGGCCCAGCGGCAGCAGGACCGCCAGCAGCGGGAGATTGATCAGGAAGACCGAGCCCCACCAGAAGTGTTCGACGAGGAAACCGCCGAGGACCGGGCCGACGGCGGCCCCGACGGCCGCGACGGCCGTCCAGACACCGATCGCGACGGCCCGCTCCCGCCGGTCGGGGAAGACGGCCCGCAGGATGGAGAGCGTCGCGGGCATGATCATCGCGCCGCCGACACCGAGCAGGGCGCGTGCCCCGATCAGCACCATGGGTGAGCCGGCGAAGGCCGCGAGGGCCGAGGCCGCCCCGAAGAGTCCGTAGCCGATCAGCAGGACGCGTCTGCGCCCGATGCGGTCGCCGAGCGTGCCGAACAGGATCAGCAGCGAGGCGCAGACCAGCGGATACGCGTCCACGATCCAGAGCAGCTCGACACCGCTGGGCCTGAGGTCCCCGGTGACGGCGGGCACGGCGACATGCAGGACCGTCGCGTCGAGCGCCACCAGCAGCAGGCTGACACAGAGGACGAACAGGACAACCCAGCGGTTGGCACCGGCAGCCGCGCGCAGCCGCGCTCCGGCCGTGGTGGTCCCGGACATCTGAGTACCTCCCAATGCGTCCCTCGCGCTCGGTGGGCCGACGGGGACATGGGTCCCGCGGGGCGGCCCGGCATCGACGGGCGAGTGAGCCGACAGCGTACGCGAGTGAACGCGAGTGACGCGTGGTGGATCACTCACCGTCCCGACCAGGCAGTGTGGCGTACGCCACGCCGCACCGGCCAGGACCGCGGGCCCCGGGCGTGCGCGAGCGGCAGGGAAATTCTGTGCGACGCCACGGTGAACTATTTCTGTTCTGCAGAAAGACAGTTCCCGGAAGGGTGTGTCGGTGAATAGGGCCGAAGGTCACTTGGATTTTTCGGAACCACCCCGAATAAACGGTCCTTCGAGGCGTACTCCACATCACATCGTCATCACGAAGGGACGTGATGGACCGGTTCACTCACTCACTCGCTGTAACGTCCATTGTGTGCGTACCGACATCTTTGCCCGCCTGGACCGGGAGCCGGAGCCGCCGAAGATAGAGATCCCGCGGATGAGCCGCACCCGCACGGCTCTCTTCGGCGGGACATTGGCGTTCTATCTCGCCATCGTCGTCGCCGTGCTCGTCACCTCCTCACTGGTGACCCTCGACTGGAAAGTCATGCTGTTCCGGCCCTATCAGCAATGGCCGGATCTGCATGCCTTCCTCGACTACTTCGTGGTGCTCGGCCAGCGCGGCCCGACGGCCGTGATGATCGCGGCCTGGCTGGGCTGGCGCTCCTGGCGCCAGCACACGGTCCGCCCCCTGCTGGCGCTCGGCACCGCCCTGCTGCTGCTCAATGTGACCGTCGGCGCGGTCAAGCTCGGGCTCGGCCGGCTCGGCCCCCACTACGCGACCCGGATCGGCTCGGCCGAGCTGTTCGCGGGCGGCGATATATTTCCTTCGGGACACACCGCCAACGCCGTCGTGACCTGGGGAATCCTGGCCTATCTGGCCACCACGCCACGGGCCAGGCGCTATCTGTCGGTCCTGTCGGCCGTGGTGGCGCTGGGCGTCGGCGCGACCACCGTCTACCTCGGTACGCACTGGCTGAGCGATGTCCTGCTCGGCTGGGCCGCCGGTCTGCTGATCCTGCTGGGACTGCCCTGGTTCGAGCCGCTGATCGGCCGTGCGGAACCGGCCATTCTCTCGGTGCGCGACCGCTGGCTGGACAGCCGTCGCCGGCTCCCGGCCGCCCCGGTCGCGGCCGGCGGCCCGAGACCCGCCCCGGTCCCGCAGGGCGCCTCCCCTCAGGGCGACGAACCCCCACGCGAGTCCATCGGAGCAGGTCACAGTCGCGCCGTGAACGCACGGAGCACCACGCAGCTCACCCAGTCCCGGCCGTACGCGGTGCGCTCCGAGCGCACCCCGACGGCTCCGGCGGGCAGCCGCCGCCCGCCGAACTCCCGGCCGGTCACGGGCGGCTGAGAGCGGGCCGGGGACGGTACGCACAGCCCTCCCTCGGCCCCTTCCGCCTCCCCGGCGCAGACGAAGGCCCCGGCCACCAGGCCGGGGCCTTCGTACGTGCACGGGACTTCCCTGCGCGGGGCCCTGCACGGGCCCCGCGCGGGGCAGCGGGCCGGGGCGGGGAGCCGGGGCAGGGTGCGGCGGGGCGGGGCGGGGCGGGTGGCTCAGCCGAGCCAGCAGCGGATGACCCTGCCGTCGTCGACCTCGAAGTTGAGCCGGCCGGCCACGAACTCCATCGTGATGATCGCGCCCGGCGGCAGGCTTCTGACCGTTGTCCAGCCGCGTCTGCGGGCCCGCCTCTCGGCGCTCTCGGCGTCAAGTCCGACATAGGACTCGGGGGCGTCGTCGGGCTGTCGGTGCTGACTCGGTATCGGTGCCATAACACTCACCGTAGGCGCCGCCGGGCGGTGAAGGAAGCCGGGCGGATACCGGCACAGGGCGCTTCCCGTCTCTCAGCGGTCACGCTTGTGTCACAGGATCACGCGATCGGCCGAACGCCAACAACTTCACTCTTACGGGCAGTTCGCGGTCCGCCCCGAAGTAATTCCATGAGCCCGAAGATCACATGAATTGCGCCTTCTCGAATTCGCCACGGCGGACGGCGCACGGGGCCTCCGGACGGAATTGACGGGGTGTGGAGAATTCACGATTTCCCCGCACAATCCACCGGGCGGCCACATGTCCCTCCGGGCACACCCGAGGGGCGCGGTCCCAGGGGACGGCGGGTGGTGCCGCCCTCGGGGTCACATCGCGGCGGACATGCGCGCGGGGTCCGGTCGTACGGCCACTGCCGCGGCCGGTGCCACGCGGCCGCGGCTCGGCCCCGGCGCACGGAGCGCGGACCCAGGACCGTACGGCCACACGCCAGGGCCGCACCGCCGGCGAGCCCGGTCCACCGAAGCAGCAACGAGTTTCAGCCACCCCATTGGTTCACTGATTTCCCGATTTGTCGACCTGTACATCTACTGACCTGCGGTTCCGTGGACCGGGCCAACTTCCCTACACCCGACGGGTGTTGGCATGGGATGACTCGTTCCGGAGCCCGTTCGGCCCTTTGCGCCGGATGGTTCGATTCCGTACGTATCCGCGCGTGACCCGGGCCACGGCTCGTCCGTTGTCTTCTTTACGAGCCGGGAACAGCCCGGCCCCACGCACCGAGTTCGAGGAGCCACCCGTGCCGCGCATGCTCGACGTCAGCGAGGACGTACGCGCCGAGATCGGCGACGAAGAAGCCGACCGGCTGCTCGCCGGCGAGAACTCCCCGGGAAGCTACGACTGCACCTCCTGCCGGACCCCAGGCGACTCCGAGCAGGAGCGGACCAGCACCGTGCTCTTCGTCGGCGAGGAGACCGCCGTTCTCGCCTTCGCCCACGCCACCTGTATCCCCTCCCAGGTCGTCCAGGTCGCCGAGGAGCAGCTCCAGGGCGCGGTCCGCTCCATCACCGGCGGCGAGCAGCCGGAGAGCTCCCGGCCCGGCCCCGGCGCCGGCGGCGGCCAGGCCGTCCTCGGCGTCACCAGCGGACTGGTGCTGATCGAGGGCGATCTGCACCCCGCCCTGGTCGTCGAGCCCACCGCGCCGATCGCCCGTCCCGGCTCGGACACCACCACCGACGAGTTCCTCACACTCCTGATCGAGCAGGGTTTCCGGCCCGTCTCCGATCTGAACACGCTGCCGGGCGCCCTTCCCGGCTGGTCGGTGCTGCTCGCCATGGGCCAGCTCCACGCCGTGCTCCAGCCGGGCACCGGCGGTGGCAGCCCGGTCGCCTGGTGGCAGGCCCATCAGCCGCTCCAGGTCACCGAGGGCTGGCGTGCCGCGGCCAACAAGTCGCACACCGTACTGGTCTTCGCGGCGCCGGTGGGCTCCATCGGCCAGCAGCCACGGGAGGACCTGCTGCGGGACGCCCTGGAGAAGGCCGCGGCCAACGGCCGGCTCGTCGCCGCCGCGATGCCCCTGGCCGGCACATGAGCGAGGCCTCCAGCACCACGCTCCGGCTGCTGCTCCGGCAGCCGGCGGCGAATTCCCAGGACAGCAGGCCGCATCCGACGGATGAAAGGGTCGTTGGCTCCTATGTGCACTCATACGACCCCTCCCGCCAGCAGTACCAGAGTCAGATCCCGTCCATGCGCCCCGCGCAGGACGTAGTGGACGGGTTCTCCACGACGCCGATCTACGACGCGCTGTACTCGGAGTTCCGCCGGTCCTTCAGGGCGCTGCCCGGCGATCGGAGCAATGAGGAGAATCTCGGGTTCACGGCCTTCGGCACCGGGCTGCACGCCGCTCACGGGGGGTACGGGCACACGCCCTACCCGGGCTCCTGGCAGCGCGACCCCCGGCAGCCCGCGGGACGCCATACCCCGGCGGCCCTCCCCCCGGGGCCCCGCAGGGGCGTCTGACCGCCGGAAGCGGTGGGGCCCGGCGCGGAAGATCCCGCGC